>NZ_JAZGJN010000265.1:0-48662 GCF_038085095.1 Photorhabdus sp. P32
TGTGATAGATAACTCTATGTGACTAGGGTGAGTGAGTGCAGCCAACAAAGAGGCAACTTGAAAGATGACGGGTATAGTAATAGTTAATTAGCTAGAACTAGCATTAACTATTCATTAATTTTAAAGAGATTTTAAGGTTAATCGCTGACATCAAAACAAAAAACATAAAATATTCTAACATTTTAACGCATTTTTTCTCATCAGGATTATCGAGGATTTCCTGACAAGTTGATAACACCTATACCGTCTTTATTCATCACCATTAACCCTAAAATAATCAAAACATTATGATGGAGGTAACTGCAAATGAAATGGTATGTCAAAGAAGCCCTCGAAATCAATCAGGCTATACCATACGAGGAATCAATCAATATCGAAGCGGGTTTTGGACCAACAGGGCTGCCACATATAGGAACCCTTTGTGAAATCCTCCGTGCCAATCTCATCAAAACCGAATTGGAGAAAATAGGCAGAACAGTTAATTTTTATCTCATTTCAGATGATTTGGACCCTTTCAGAAAAGTACCTTTGAATATCCCAAATGCTGAAACGTTAACGCCTTATCTAGGCCAACCGATAAGCAGGGTGCCGGACCCTTTCGACAATTTCCCGTCATTTTCTGAAATGGCGGAGTACCAACTCATGAAACTTGCCAGAGAATACGAAATAGAGTGTCAGCTAGTCAGAAACTCTTTAGCCTATCAAAGTGGCGATTACAATGACGAAATCAAACTATTCCTGCAAAATTTCTCAGTGCTAAACCAAATATGCAAGGAATCTACGGGGCCTTTAAGACAAAGAACTTACAGCATTATCATGCCCATTTCTGAAAAGACTGGCGCAGTATTGGAACATATTATCGTCACCGGCGTGAACCCTACGTCAGGAGAAATAACCTATTACATACCGGCGGATGAAATCATTAATAAACCCGGTTATGAATATGGCGTAGAAATTCGCGAACTCTATAAAAATGAAATATTAGATCAAGAGCAAACTATTTCGGTACTAAACGGTAAATCTAAACTTCAGTGGAAAGCCGACTGGGGTATGCGCCTGCTTGCCAGAAACATTCATTTTGAAATGCATGGTGAAGATTTGCTAGCTTCTGCCGCTGTTGCTCGCCAGATCGCGGGAGCATTAGACAGGCCAATTCCACGATTTTACAAGTATGGGCTTTTCCTTGATGCCTCAGGTAAAAAAATATCGAAGTCGAAAGGAAATAGTTTCTCTTTGGATGATATTCGCCATCTGCTTACACGAGACGCAATTCGTACTTATCTCTCAAAAGAGCCACAGAGATCGTCTAAATTTTATGTAGAGTTGGCACCCTACCTAAATGATCAAGTTAATATTTCGAAAAAGAATAGCAAAAGATTATCTTTTTCTAAGATAGCAAGAATATTACACGCTTCAAAACCGGCAAGTAAATTCGCTGCCGAAAATTTTCTAAATCGCTATAAAAAACCGGGAGAATCCATTTCAGCTCAGGAGCTGGAAATAAGTTACAAGCATTATATCAGGACACGAAAAAGCAAAAACGAAGGATTACGGGATATTAAGGAGGAAAAATATTTTTCAGCCATTGCTAACTCAATAAGCTCAGGAGAAATATTCTCTAAAGATCAACTATTCCAGCGTATAATCAATATATATGAAGACCATTTCCCGGATGATAAGTCATCCAAAATATGGTTTCTACTCTATCGAGGGTTATTTGGCGATATTAAAGGCCCTCGCATTAAAACATGGTTAGATTTAAATGAAATGCAGCATATTTTAACCCACTTTAAAAACCCACATAAAAATAATGAGGAAAATAGCGTTAACAACGAAAATAATCTACCCAAAAAAGAGAAATTCATAAACAACAAAATCGAGGAGAGCAAAATATATATGACTAAGTTATACAGTAAAATTAATTTCACCGAAATCAGAAAAAAATGTGACGAACTTTCTTCAGCTTTACAAAAGAATAGTGAGGCGTTAGTTGAAGCACTCTCTGGCTATCAATGTAAAAACGTCACTGAAGATGAAATTCTCCGTTCAATGGATGTCTTGAATAATATTGAGAACAACAGAGAATATTTCAAAAAGAAAATTTATGGTGTGACATCATTCCTGCCACTTAACCAACCCATTTACGCTTCTATATGTTTTGGTTTTATCCCCTCGCTTATGGCAGAAAACGTGTGCATACGCCCCCCGACAGCAATGCATACACATTACAAAAAATTTGAGGAGGTTATTAATTTATCCGAATTTTCTCCGACATTATCTATTTCTTATGAAGATAAAGAGTTATTTTTAAGTCAACGAGTAAAAATAACTGATGCAGTAATCTTTACGGGAACGCCAGAGAATGCGCTCAAAGTACGTAAACATTTCAGAAAAAACACCTTATTTATTCTTAATGGCGCCGGTCATAATCCACTTATTATTTCAAAAGATGCAGACATTAATCTGGCTGTTGAAAGTGCAAAACGAGTTGTTCTTTACAATCAAGGGCAGGATTGTGCTGGTCCAAATGCCATATTAGTACACAATGATATATACGACTCATTCAAGCAACAATTAATCTCTGATTTGAAGAATATTGAAGATAGAGTTGGACCTTATAGTGACTATAAGAATATTGTCGGTCCCAATAGCGATATTGATCACAGTGTAAAAATTGCCGCAATATTTAAAGCAAATAGACCCTATTGCACCTATGGAGGAGACGTTAACCCCATCAATGGCATGATAAAACCCACTGTTTTCGAGAAAGAATTATCATTAGGAGGCAATTATAAAGAATTTTTTGCCCCGGTTTTCTTCTTACAAAGATATTATCAGGATAAAGATTTAATCCATTATTTTTCTGATCCCTTGTATCCTGCTAATGCTATGTATATATCTCTGTTTGGTACCAGTGACTACATCCATCATCAACTCAGCGAACGCCTTCACCTGCCAGATAGTATTCTGAGTAATACTGACTTACATCTGGAAGAGCACGGTTATCTTCCCTATGGTGGTCAAGGGCCGGCTGCTTCATGCCTTTGGTATGAAGGTAATAGGATTAGCGGCAGTACGTTGCCACAACGTGATATATACCATTATTTAATTGAACCTTTTAACACCCTTCCCACGCCAAAGAGTGAAAAACGCCACTGCGTTCAAGCGGGAATTTGAACTACTCCGGTGAATCCTCACTTCATCGGATGACCTGACCGCGCCGTACTTCCATAAGTAAGCACGGCGTGTCTCAGCACTTGATGGAAATATAACGCCAATTAGCCGCAACTGTTTTAACTCAGCTTGATGAACTGTAGACGCCGATGCTTTTAAGAGAAAAGCCGCCAATTTGCATAATTGACATAATAGACTAGGGCTTATCTCTATGATTCGCTATCATGCTGTCTTATGTTTGCAATGCTCACCGATTCATTGAGCAAAAATATGGGGTAATTTTATGTTGTGGTTCAAAAATTTAATGATTTACCGTTTAAACCGGGAAATTTCACTTTCTGCGGATGAACTGGAAAAACAATTGAGTCCGTTAGCATTCACCCCATGTGGCAGTCAAGATATGGCAAAAACAGGTTGGATGCCGCCAATGGGTTCACACAGCGATGCCTTTACTCATGTCGCTAATAACCAAATTCTGATTTGCGCCCGTAAAGAAGAAAAGATGTTGCCTTCACCAGTTATCAAACAAGCGCTACAAGCAAAAATTGAAAAACTGGAAGGAGAACAGCATCGCAAACTTAAAAAAACAGAGAAAGATTCTCTGAAAGATGAAATATTGCATACCCTGCTACCACGGGCATTTAGCCGATTCAGCCAAACTTATATCTGGATCGATATCGCCAATAATCTGATCGTTGTTGACGCTGCCAGTGCTAAACGAGCCGAAGATAATTTGGCATTATTGAGAAAAAGTCTGGGTTCTTTACCTGTTGTCCCCCTGACATTTAAAGATCCAATAGAATTAACTCTAACAGAATGGGTACGTTCCGGTGATTTGCCAACAGGTTTTGCTTTAATGGATGAAGCTGAACTAAAAGCTATTCTGGAAGAGGGCGGCGTGATTCGTTGTAAAAAACAAGACTTGGTTTCTGATGAAATCGCTACCCATATAGAAGCCGGCAAATGTGTCACCAAACTAGCGCTTGATTGGGAAGAACGTATTCAATTGATGCTGTCAGATGATGGCGCTTTCAAACGCATAAAATTCAGTGATACGCTGCGTGAACAAAATGATGACATTGACCGGGAAGATTTTGCCCAACGGTTTGATGCTGACTTTATTCTGATGACCGGTGAATTAAGTGCGCTGATTAAAAGCACCATTGAAGCATTAGGCGGCGAAGCAGAAAAATAATCACACAATTCATACAATAATCGCCAGTCTATTGCTCGTACCTCCTTACTGGCGATAATATCAATCTATTTCCAGAGCCAATAATAACGTTAAAGCTATCCACGGTAAGCCAATTAAGGTATTCAATGAATTCAGCTAACAAAGGCTATCAACCACCTTTCTCAATTACAGTTAAAATGATCCAATTAGTTGCTGAAATCAGCGAGAATATCGGGCGGTTAAGCACAGAGCAGGAACAAATAAAAGCTCTACGATTGAGACGTATCAATCGGATACTAGCCATTCACGGTTCATTAGCAATTGAAGGTAATTTACTTGATGTAAGCCAAATCACCGCCATTATTGAAGGAAAGCGAGTTATTGCGCCAATCAGTGAAATACAAGAAGCACGTAACGCTATCTTGGCTTATGAAAAGCTTAACCATTGGCATTTCACATCAGAGCAAAACTTACTGGAAGCCCATTATGTTCTGATGAAAGGATTGCTAGATAATGCCGGCAGTTATCGGCACGGTGGCGTCGGTGTAATGGATGGAGAAAAAGTGATTCATATGGCGCCACAGGCAAACCGGGTTCCAAAGCTGATGGGCGACCTTTTTCACTGGTTAGGCTCTACTGATATTCACCCACTTATTGCCAGTTGCATTTTCCATTACGAATTTGAATTCATTCATCCGTTTGCCGATGGAAACGGCAGAATGGGCAGATTATGGCAAACACTAATCTTAAACCACTGGAATCCATTATTCGAATTTATTCCCGTTGAAAGCCTGATTTATGAACATCAAGCTCATTACTATCAGGCAATTAATCTCAGTAGCCAACTCATTGATTGTGCACCATTTATTGAATTTATGCTGCACATGATCCGTGATGCAATTCTGACATCTACCCATCAGGCTACCCATCAGGCTACCCATCAGGCTACCCATCAGGCTACCCATCAGGCTACCCAACAAGTTAAACAACTAATTATGGTATTGAAAGGGGAAATGAACCGTGGGCAACTGCAATCAGCCCTTGGATTAAAAGATCGTAATTCATTCCGTCAGCGCTATTTGCAACCCGCTCTAGAAGCGGGATTAATTGAAATGAGCCATCCAGAAAAACCTAGCAGCCCATTACAGCGCTATCGTTTGACAGAAAAAGGGGTGA
This sequence comes from Photorhabdus sp. P32, assembly GCF_038085095.1. Classification (NCBI taxonomy): domain Bacteria; kingdom Pseudomonadati; phylum Pseudomonadota; class Gammaproteobacteria; order Enterobacterales; family Morganellaceae; genus Photorhabdus; species Photorhabdus sp. P32. The sequence continues at coordinate 5,525 of NZ_JAZGJN010000265.1, forward strand.
ATTTAAAAACTCACCACAAATAGCGAAAGTAACCAATCCCTACTTTTCAATGATGCCCCTGTTTTGACGGCGCCATAATTCTTTGACACACTGCGCACAGAACGAATCTATTTATGTTGTACAGATAATCCAAATCGGAGGCTTTCATGGGAACGCGTTATGAAACCGACGTGGTAGCTTGGGCTAATGAACAAGCAGCGTTACTACGTAGTGGTAAGCTGAGTCAGATAGATATAGAAAACATTGCCGAGGAGATAGAAGACGTGGGTAAAAGTGAAAAACGCGAGCTAGCAAGTCGGCTGGCCGTTCTACTGGCTCACCTTCTGAAATGGCAATTTCAACCAGGCCGTCACAGCTCCAGTTGGCAAAGAACCATCAAAGAGCAACGAAAATCTCTGTCGCGACGTATTGATAAAACGCCAAGTCTTAAGGGATGTCTGGCAGATAAAGAGTGGTTGGACGACGCATGGTCTGATGCAGTTGCAATTGTTGCTAATGAAACCGGGTTAGATGTTTTTCCTGAATCCTGTATCTGGAATATGGAGCAGATTTTATCCCAAGATTTTTATCCAAAATAATCTTATAAATTTATTGAATACACGAATTATTAACGCTGAGTAAAGCCGAATTTAATAATACACCTTAATTTTATCCATATTTATTACATAGTTTAATTCAATAAAATCATAATACATATTAAAAACATATATTACCTTATAACCAAACAAAGATAATTACTATTAATTCATTAATAACAAACACCTATTAATTCCGAATCAACCTTATTCCAATAAATTACTCACCATGATTAAACAGGCCCTTATACCCGTTATCTTTCAAGTTGCCTCTTTGTTGGCTGCACTCACTCACCCCAGTCACATAGTTCTCTATGCTCCCGGGGATTCGCTCCCTTGCCGTCGCGATGCATCTTGAAATCCATAGGGTATATAAGAGCCTGAATAACTTTATTCTCCAATTATTAACGGAAAGAAAAATAATCTATTCTAATATTTTCTTTGCATATAAATTAATGATGAATGAGCTCTAATGAATACAGTGTTACCGTTGAAGGTTTCGCACCTTTATCTACCAACGTTAATTTATTATTATCTATAGACACATTAATCTGGTTAGTCACCTCTGGCGGTGTTATTTGTGCCAACGATCCGCCTTCTTGAATACGATACGCTTTAACTTTAACTTTCTTGCAACCTATATGATCAATCACCACGGTAACGCCTTGGTCACTATGAGTATAATCGCGAGTTTTAGGTCTCAAAAGAGAATCTTCAGGAAGTTGTTGTACTGGCTCCTTCTGTACTACCGCATTATTAGATTGAATGGTTGTCGGATCAACACCACCAAACCATTTATTCTTACTACAGGTATCCGTTAATTGATCTAATGTTCGACTCGTATCCAAATAGTATTGTCGATATAAATCTGCCGGAACTGGTGGTACACTACCATCAGAAAAGCCCTTATCCACTTTATAATTTGCTGCGAAGATATTAATTTTATTACCCGATTTATTTTCGGCCGCCAAAACCGTTAAGCCAGTTGAAAAATCCTTTTGACCACTTAATATATAAGGTGTTTTTAATATTCTAGCAAAAAGACCAAAAGATTGGGCTGAATAGGTACAGAAATTTCTAACGCTTGGGTTTTTAGGATTAGGTTGATCATTAAATAAACCAAAAGATAAACCATCTCCACGATAATAATGAGCCAGGTCAACTTTGGTATATTGCATATAAATCAATGAGGAGGCGATATAGGCTGCATTTTTAGGACTCTGCACTTTTGTAAATGTATTTCTCGATCCAAAAGGAGTTGAGTTCCACTCAGTACAAATACTCTCTGTCTTAGTAAAGCCATAAGTATGCAAACTTTTCTGAATCGTATTACCCATATCAATAATGTTTTGCGGATCTCCAGTATCAACATATCCATGCCAGGAGAAGAAATCTAACGGTACATGATTATCCCGACAATATCGGAAAAATCCATCAATATAATGTCCTCCGGCATGATTACTAAACGAAATACCTGCACCACCAACTTTAGCATCAGGATCAACCGCCTTAATTAATCTCACTACTTTTTCATATAATTGATAATATTTTTGTGGATCATCAGTATTCCAGAAAAACATCAAATCAGGCTCGTTCCAAATCTCCCAATAGCTTATTTTTCTCGGCAACCCAATGCTGGCATAGTTTACACCATAACGATTCACCAAGGCTTTAACTAATGCTGCATAAACATCAAAATCCTCTGGTATTTCATAACCGCCATCAAGTGAACGCCCAATGCGGAAAAAAACTTGTCGCTGAATATTATCTGGATTCACATCTGCTTTATTATTCAAAACATCACGTAGATAAGTATCGGTCATTTCATAATTGGCATCTTTTAATGCAAGATTCACATCATGATTTCTCATCCCGATAGCCGCATTGGGAAAAATACTTCGGACATTTGCAATATCAGCAACAAGCTTTTTAGCCGCCGGTTTCTTTTCCTCCGGTACATTGATAATCATTTGATCTTGGTTATTTTTTCTATCCACCTGGAAATAATTATCTATATCGCCAATACCAAAGCCGTCATGGAGCCGGACATGGGTAACTCCCATCTGATTAAATTCATTATCTAAATCAGGGAAACCCGGCGCTATCGATTTAGGAAGACCATTGACGCCATTAACCGCTTTAAGACGTGAATTATACCCTGCTGATAGATCTCGATGATTTTTATTAAATGAAAAAACTTTAGTCATAATACCCTCTATATTAATTAAGAAATTGTATCCCTATAACCCAAAAATAATATTAAAGAATAAATACATTTATCTGACAATTCAATAACAATAAATGAATGGAAGACCTATATAATAGTTAAATATCACTTTCAACTACGCCTTAAAATTCTCAGCCATTACTTTGAATTTATTGAATTAAATAAACAATTACATTAATACAATTATTTCCTGTAATAAAATTGACTCTGTAAGTTATTTAACCAGATTATCATTAAAAGAGAGAAAATATATCTCAATCAACCAAGAGTGGTATTAATAACAATAACAAAATAGCACATAGCAAAATCATATAGAGAGTAAATTATATTGAAAAATATCGTGAAAAAAATCATTAACACATATTACAATGAATCATTATTAAATAGGCTCTTTTCAGAGCCTGTCAGATTAAAATGATTTTATTCTTTATTACTTAATTTAGCAGAGAAAATAATTTACTATAATATTTCCATTGTATATATACCCTATGGATTTCAAGATGCATCGCGACGGCAAGGGAGCGAATCCCCGGGAGCATAGATAACTATGTGACCGGGGTGAGTGAGTGCAGCCAACAAAGAGGCAACTTGAAAGATGACGGGTATAAAATCAATTATTCTTTAGCTCTAATAAATATAATGTTACCGTTGCAGGCTTCGCTCCCTTATCCACTAGCGTTAATTTATTATTAGCGATAGACACATTAATCTGGTTAGTCACTTCCGGGGGTGTCATTTGCGCCAGAGATCCACCCTCTTGAATACGGAATGCTTTGACCTTAAATTCTTTATAACCTATATGATTAATTACTACGGTAACACCTTGGTCACTATCAGCATAATCACGATTTTTAGCTCTCAACAGATTATTATCCGGGAATGGTTTAACAGGTTCACGTTGTACAACCGCGTTATCAACGTGAATGGTTGTCGGATCAATGCCACCAAACCATTTATTCTTACTCTGGGTATCTGTTAATTGATTCAGTGCTCGGCTGGCATCAAGATAGTATTGTTGATATAAATAATCAGGAGCCGCATTACCATCGGCAAGACTCTTATCAACTTGATAATTTGCGGCAAGGATATTAATTTTATTGCCTTTGGCATTCTCGGCAGCCAAAACAGTTAAACCTGTAGAGAAATCCCTATTACCACTCAAAATATAAGGTGTTTCGAACATTCTGGCAAACAGGTAAAAAGATTGAGCTGAATAGGTACAGAAATTTTTAACACTTGGATTTTTAGGATTGGGCTGGTTGTTAAACAAACCAAAAGATAAGCCATCGCCTCGATAATAATAAGCTCTGTCGGCTTTTATATATTGCATATAAATAAATGTGGAAGCAATATATGCCGCATTTTTAATTCCCTGTACTTTTGTATATGTGTTTTTTGTTGCAATAGGACAAGAATTCCATTCAGTACAAAAACTTTCTGCATTGGTAAAACCATAAGCATGCAAGCTTTTTTGAACCTTATTCCCCACATCAATAATGTTTTGCGGGTCTCCAGTTTCAACGTATCCATGCCAAGAAAAGAAATCTAATGGTACGTTATTATCTCTACAATACCATAAAAACCCATCAAGATAATCTTCTTGTGCTCTATCAACAAACGCAATACCAGCACCACCTACTTTAACCGAAGGATCAACAGCTTTAATTATTCTTGCAATTTTAGCATATAATTCATAATATTTTTTAGGATCATTACTATTCCAGAAAAAAAACAAATCAGGCTCATTCCAAATCTGCCAGTAAGTTATTTTTCTTGGCAAACCGATTCTGGCATAGTTTAAAGCGTAGCGATTCACCAACGTGCTAACTAATATTGCATAGATATCAAAATGCTCTGGTATTTCATAACCGCCATCACCAGTACGTGCAATACGAAACATGATTTGTCGCTGAATATTATCTGGATTAAGATTAACTTGATTATTCATAATATCTAGCAGATAAGCATCAGTCATTTTATAATTAGCCTCTTTTAATGCAAGACTAATATCATTATTTCTCATCCCGGCAGCCGCATTGGGAAAGATACTTCTGATATTTGAAATGTCAGTGAGCAATTTCTTAGCCGCGGATTTATTCTCTTCTGGGACATTAACAATAATTTGATTTCGATCATTAACTCGATCCACCTGGAAATAATTATCCATATCGCCAATACCAAAACCATCATGAAGCCGAATATGGGTAATTCCCATCTGATTAAATTGATCATCTAAATCAGGAAACCCCGGCATCAAAGATTTAGGAACACCATTGACACCATTAACTTCTTTAAGCAATGAGTGATGCCCTGCGGATAAATCTCGGTGATTTTTATTGAATGAAAAAATTTTAGTCATAATAAACCTCTATATTCATTAAGAATAATATTGCTATAAGTCAAAAATAATACAGAAGAATAAATATATTTCTATGACAACTCAACAACAATAAATAAGCCGGATACTTAGAGAATAGTTAAATATCAACTTTAACTATATCTTAAAATTACCATCTATTAATTTTAATTTATTACAGCAATCAACAATCACATAGATATAATTATTTTCGCCAATAATAGAACCTGTGATTTATTTAACAAAATCAGTACCAAACAACCTATTCTTCAATAAGAAATTGATATTAATAACCATAGTAAAAAACACCCAATAAAATCATATAGTGAGTGAATTATATTAAACAATATCGCATAAAACCATTAATATATATCAAGCGCATTAGACTAAATTATCTTGGCAAGTCTCTTTTGTAATAATGACATAAATACTGTTAATTTTGCTGGCGAGTGAGCAAGCGCCCGCAGTAAATAAATATCTTCTTTACGTCCATCTGGATCATTAAATAAAGACACAAGTTTTCCAGAACGAATATCTGTGGATACCACCCAATTAGGCAGAAGCGCTATTCCAAGTCCACTCACCGCGGCCATTCTCAATGTTTCAAAGTCATCGCTGCGAAGAATCCTTTTCTCATCGTTGAAGTTAATAGAATCCCGATAACGTGACCAGCAAACGCCAGCGGGGTCATGATGTTTATCAAGCAAATAGTGATTATTTAATTCGGTAAATGACGTCGGTGTTCCATACCTTTGAATATAGCCTGGGCTGGCACAAATAATCCAAGTTTGTGTGGAGATGCATTTTGAATAAAGCGTGCTATCTTTTAATTCACCAATACGAATAACAGCATCAAGACGATCTCTGACGGGATCAGTTAAACGTTCGGTTTGATCAAGTTCAACCTGAATTTTAGGATATTGAGTAAATAGCTCTGCTAGCATCGGAATAATATGTTGACGCCCAAAGGTTGGCAAACAAGCTATACGTAATACCCCTTGCGGCTCACCATTCAATGCCGCTAATTCAGCCTGAACATCAACAAGATCATTGATAATACCTTGCGCCTTTGAAAATAAAACCTCCCCGGCATTAGTCAATGATAAACCACGGGTAGAGCGAAAGAATAGTTTTGTCTCTAGCATCTGTTCGAGGTTGTCTATTTGACGAGTGATAGAAGATGCCGCCATACCTTGCAAACGAGCAACGGCAGAAAAACTTTGTGAACGGGCAACATGAATAAATGTTGCTAGCATATCGGTACGTAATAAATCTTTCATCGCAATTTTTACCTTCGAATATTCAAACGCCTTATAATTACAAATAATACACAATATCTGGTAACGCTATCATTTTTGCATTCTATGCAAAACAACTTCGCTCGCTCTCTTTATTCCCGCAATCTGCGGATAGTGCCAAAATCATTTCACCATAATTCCAGCCAAATGCTGAGAGTCCCTATGTCAAATACAGCAATTAAACCAAATCCTATTTCTTCCGTTTCTCTTATCTTATTATCTGCTGTTTGTGGTTTTGCTGTAGCGAACATTTATTATAACCAACCATTATTGCCAGTAATTGGGACAAATTTTAACGTTAATGGTTCAATATCTGGCTGGATCGCGACATTAACGCAGATCGGCTACGCAATGGGGCTTCTCTTTTTTGGACCACTTGGAGATGCACTAAGCCGTCGCAAGCTTATTTTCAGCCTCTTAATTGGCAATATAATCAGCCTTACCTTATGTGCCACAGCGCCGAATTTTACATGTTTTCTAATAAGTAGCCTGATTGTGGGATTAACTTCTATTTCAGCACAAATCATTATTCCAGCCGTATCCGGTTGGGTAATCCCAGAAAAACGCGGCCGAGCGGTAGGCAATCTAATGAGCGGCCTTTTTGCCGGAGTACTGCTTGCCAGGGCATTGAGCGGCGCAGTCGGAGAATATTTCGGCTGGCGTGAAATGTTTGTATTGGCAGCTTTAATTGATATATGCCTGCTTTTTCTGGTCTGGTTTGTATTGCCACAAATAGAAACACCATATACGATAACTTACAGCCAACTTCTTATTTCACTCGGTAAATTAATAAAGCAACAGTCCCTTTTGCGTGAAGCAGCATTATCCGGTTTTTTACTGTTCGCCGCCTTTAATACGCTGTGGGGTTCTCTGGCCTTATTGCTTTCCCAACCACCTTACGGATGGGGAAGCGATATTACAGGTCTCTTTGGTTTGACGGGAATTGTGGGAATGCTAGCTTCACCAATAATAGGTTCGTTAACAGATCGCTTTGGTGGGAGAGCTATTGTTGCCACAGGTGCTTTATTAGTGACATTAGCCTTGTGTCTAATTAGCGGCACGAGCCACAGTATTCTATTTTTATTCGCCGGTATTATTCTGTTGGATCTTGGCAGCAGAGCGGGTTTAGTGGCAAATCAAACACGGTTATATACATTATTACCTGATGCCCGCAGCCGACTAAATACCGTATTTATGACCTGTTATTTCGCCGGCGGCGCAGTAGGCTCCTCTTTAGGCGCTGTCGCCGCCTGGTATTTTTCTTGGTATGGTGTCGCTTTCAGCGGCGGAGGATGCGCATTATTAGCCGCGCTGTGGGTTCTATTTAGTCCAAAAAGCCGCAAGCAAATATGATTTTATACACTGCGCCCCAGGCTATCTTTTGCGATAGCCTGAAAATCATAAAAACTTTGGCTATTCAATAATCTTTTTGTCGCTTTCTCTCGTAAGAAAGTCACAAATAGATCATAAATTGCCATTGCTTCTTCATATTCGGCTTTACTGATCGCCAGCAGGAAAATAACGTTCGCTATCTCCTTTTTCTCTTTGTCCCATTCAATACCATTCGGGGCCAATATGGTTACGACTACGGTTTTATGCGCCAGTAATCCCAATGTATGCGGTAATGCAATTCCTTCTCCCAATAGAGTTGATACAATAGACTCTCGTTCAATCAGTGAAGAATAAAAATTTTTCGTCACATAACCATCCATTTCCAATTTTTTACAAACATATTTAAACAGGGCTTTCTGCGTTATTTTTCTTTTGAGGTTCATAAAATATTTTTCATCAAAGAAATGCTCAAGAATATAGGGTTTAGTCCGGTCGATCATGGCTAATCGTCCAATTTGTTCTAATTGATAAGGTGTTGGGAATGGCGCAATTTTAACAATCGGTTTATTTTTTTCCGGCAGCCTGACCGTGGTAATAATAAAATCTTCATTAACGGATTCAAGTTGTTGATATTCATGTAAAGCAATAATGTTTTGCAATTTAAGTTGAGGAAATTCACGTATAATGTTGGCCTCAATCATACGAATTGTTGCATTACCCATATCCGTCACTATCAGAATCTGAGGGTATCGGGTATAACCTGTGCTGTAATTTCGTTCAAGCCCTACACCAATATGCACCGCTAAATAGCCCAACTCATCTTCACTAATAGCATAAGGTAGCTTATGTTCAATATTCGCCATTGCACTGAGCGTCACATCATAAGCAAACGGATAATATTGTTTAATATCCGATAATAACGGATTCTGCGTATTTATTTGGTAGCGAACCCGTATCATCATTGCCGCTAAGTGCGTTGAAAGATCGGTTTTTAAACGGATATCACTACGTAAATCGTAATTATAGCCGTCATTAATATAAGTAAGAATATAATCCACCAGCTTATCGCTATTATTTTCCGTCGAATCATAATGATAAGGAATCAATTGAGCTAATATCTGAACACTTAAATAATGTTCTTCCGCTACAGTAATATCACTACCCAGAAAATAAGTAAAACCTTTGGCAATATTATTAGCCGCATATTTAATCACGCTATCAATATTTTCAACATGATAATTAACCATCTCATACCCTCTGGTAATACGCAGAATAGAAACCGCACAGTTAAAAATCAGATATTGCCGTCCTTCATGAGTTAAATGGATATCAAAACGGCTAAGGTTATTTAGCAAAATTTTCTCTATATAAATCAGATCAATATTGAACAAAATACCCTGTTTAAAACTATTCAATGAACGTTCATTTCCCATGATAAATTGCTGCCATAAAATATCGGTAATACAAGCTCTGACTGCTGTCTCCGCTCCCGCTAGTCTGATACCTTGGCGGGGAATGGTCTCCAGTGTGATTTGATATTTATTTAATATTTTTCTGACAATAGGCATATTATGTTGCAATGTTTTTCGGCTAACAAACCATTCTCCGCTAATATCGTCCAATTTAATCGGCCGTGAAGCCATCAGAAATTTCAATAATAGCGCATCTATCCGTTCTTTCACTGTACGAGGAATATTTTTAATCTGGTATTTTTCTGTTGGTAATGCGGCAAAACACTGTTCATCATCTATTTTAAGCTGATAACCTAATCCTCTTTCATACATGATCCTCGCACCATAGCCAACAAATAGATCATTTAATATTGAGACATCGGTACGAATAGTACGTGTCGAAACATTAAAGCGCCTGGCAATTTCTTCCTGTGGTAATGTTTCTGATTGGATTACATCAAATAAATAAGCAAGACGTTGATAGGGAAATTGCACCACGAATATACCCCCAACTCAGTAAGAAAATAAAATTCACTATTAGCAATAATCCAGAATAAAATAACTTATCTATTAAAATATTCATTTTTTATTATCTACGCTTCGCTAATAAGTTGGCGAATAGCAGAAACAATCATATTGAGTTGAGATGCTGTTATACTCCGAATATCAACCTCAATTTTACCCTCATTCGCTTTATATTCACGACAATAAATTGCTATATCCCCCTGTTTTAATTGAGCGATAATTTCAAAGGTATTTTTGCCAATGGCTTTTTCATCAAAATAGATTTCCGTTCTAGCAATATCACGGCCGGCATCGTCCCAAACAATTTTAGCGGCAATTCCGGTAATCACATTCAGTTGTTCGATAAATGGCCTCATTCTTTCAACCATTTGCTGCCCGTTCTCTTTCTGTGTCGTCAGATATAATTCAATCGCATATGTCAGCCCCAGAATACCCTCTTTGCCAATTTTCATTGCCCGACCAATACCGTTATTTTGTAATTTAACCCATTCAATATAATGTTTTTTACCGATAACTAAGCCACTGGTTGGCCCTTCAATCGCTTTAGCACCGCTATAAATAACCAGATCCGCCCCCATATTGTAATAAGCGGTCAGATCTCCTTCCGCCGCCGCATCGACAATTAATGGTAAGCCATGTTTTTTAGCCACTGCCACAGCATCAATTATCGTCAGCATATTTTTTTGTACAGTATGGTGAGATTTAATATAGAGAATAGCGGCGGTTCGAGATGTAATTCTCGCTTCAATATGGGCAACATGACATTCATTAGCAAAACCCGCTTCAATCACTTTACCGCCGCCAAGGGCAACCATCGTTTCTATCGGCGCACCAAAGTTTACGTTATGCCCTTTCGGCACAATAATTTCACGGGGGATCGGCTTATCAGAATTATGGAGATTTAGTAACAGATCTCGGTCATCTTTAACGATTATCCCGGCAACGGATTGCACAATACCCGCAGCAGCACAGGAAACAATAACCGCATTTTCTACTTTCAATAAGTTAGCAATATATTCGCCAGTTTTATCAATTAAATCTTTCATTTCGAAGTAATGGTTAAGGCCATAAACAACCTGATTAATTACCGCCATTTTAGGTGTTGAGACGCCTAAATTAGTCATACGCCCGGATGCATTAATCACGTTTCTTAATTTATATTTCTGGTAAATTGATTCCATATTCTCTCCCCTCTTTAGTTGCAATAACTTCGCCAGCAATAATTACAGCAACAGGAATAAATTTTTGTCTCCCGATCCTTATCTGACCTTCCGCATCAAAAAGTTCGATTTTTTCATTTTTAATATCAAAGATCGTGATATCGGCATCATAACCGACAGCTAAATGGCCTTTACCTTTCAAATGCAATATATTCGCTGCCTTAATTGTAACGCAATCAAGAATCTGTTTCGGGCTAAACCCCAAACAAAGAAATTTCGTCATCACTGCCGCCAGGCTATATACCGGCCCATTAACCCGATTGTTATGATAAATATCAGAGCTGATCATGCCGGGATAAACACCTATCTTCATTGCCTGTTCTGCAACAGAGAAACTAAAACTTTCACTACCATGACCGACATCTAAAATGACACCACGAGTTAAAGCCCGCTGAATAGCAGGTTTCAAATGGTCATTTTGATCTAAGATTCCATTCGGCTTACCATTGAAACAGTGAGTAATAATATCCCCTGAGGTCAATAGAACAGCAATTTCCGCTAGATCAGGCGGGCTATTGCCAATATGTACCATTAACGGTAAACCACTCTCTTTTTGTATCTCCTTTGCGCGAATTAGTGGTTGAATACCATTTTCGCCTACCACACTTTTACTCATACGCGCTTTAAAGCCAATAATAAAGTCAGGATAACGTCTAATTACCCGATATATGCTTTCGTCGTCAATTTTGCTCATATCAGTCAGTTCGTTCTGAGCAATAATGCCGGTTCTGGCAATATTCAGAAATGAATAAACGTGAGTTTTTGTCCTTTTCATCAGTGAATAAAAGTGATCAATATCATCAGTCCCAACGCTACCCGCATCAATAATGGTCGTCACACCACCAGCAATCCCGGCTAAATCGGGTTGATCAAAATAGATAGGCGATGATGGATAACAATGAGTATGAGCATCTATCCAACCGGCGCTAATAAAATATTTAGCATTAAGATTGATCTGTTTTTTTGCTGTTAGATCACTGTTCGTCGCTGGATGAATTGCGCTGATCTTTCCCTGATTAACGATAATATCAACGCTATCGCCGTTAATAAGTTTTGCCTGCTTAATGACAAGATCGTTCATATATTTATCCTTAAGCAGCGATAGGGAAAAAATAGCCTAAAACCATTGCCCCTAAAATTGCACCGCCTGCCACCGGTTTTTTCCATGCATAGAAAATTAAGGCGCCGATTAATGAACCGAGACCAATCGGAATAGTCGCCGCCATAGCTGCAAGAATAATTAAAGGACCAAGGAAACGACCGGAAGCATTACCGGCGCCCATCATAATGTCTGCACCGTAAGTAGAATTACCTTGATTAACGGTAAATCGCCGCGCCAGAATAATTACTAAACCTACAGCCATACCTAACACCATACCGGTTATTAATGACACATAGAAATTAGTCACTAAAAAATCAAACCCACCCGCCAGTAATAACGCCGGAACACCAAGTCCAAGGCCGGTTTGTATCGCACCACCGATATCTAAAATCCCCACCAAAGAACCTTCAATAATCCGGGCAAACAAAAAACTGGCACCGAACGCAGCTACTGCGCTATAAACGCCGCTATCAATCCCAGAACGTAACATGGCAACAAAAACCACCTCGTTAAATGCGCCAAAGCCATGCACAACATACATGTGGGTACCGGCAAATACTCCCGCTGATAGCAAGCCAACTAAGACGGGAAATGTCCACTCTGCGTACCAAAGATCATTTTTCAACTCTGTATTCATGATCAAATTCCGATAAGTTATGTGTTAATCAGATCATGTTCCACTTAATACATCATGAACATATTGCAACCAGCCAGGTACGCCGAGAGCAAAAGATCGTAGTAGGTTAATGTCGAAACCACGGAAGAAACCACTCAACATAAATAGCAGAATGACCGCTATCATCATCGTCCGCGTTAATTTGTTCCAACCGCTGTCATCCACCCCTTTACCGATCAGGATACCCAGTACTAAACCTGGGATTGCATTACCCATAATTAATTGAGCACAACCACCAAACAGCGTTGCCCAAAAGCCAGAGCGACGACCCGCATCGATTGCCGCCAGCCAAAAGATAACCGGCATCACGGTATTAACCAGTAGATTAGCCGCCGGTACCAGCACGTTAGTTGCCGTAGTTTGTAAAGCAATTGGCGCCACAGAGGCGGTGGTATTCAAAAAGGACACAACCAACGCACCAACGACAGCACAAGCCAGCGCCATTTTTTTAGGATTGTGTAATGTCGCTGCCACATTGCGATTTTTCATCATCAGTACCGCCACGCCCCAGTTAGGGATAATGCGGTGATCAACATCCTGTGTAAAAGCGCCCGCCGCCACCGATGACGCCCAAGCATTGAAGAAGAAGCCTAAGCCAAATGAGAAATGCGAAGCCGGATCACCCTCACAAGCATTCAGCTCACCTAAAGTACGAAACGCCCCCATTCCCTGAATGGTCGGCGCATGAAACATCCGCGCAGCACCGGCGCCAAGGCCAAAACCGCATAATCCGCCAATAATCAATGATTTTATCAGGACCTCAAAAATGGAAACTGTTGTGGTGGTATCCATTTATTTTTCCTCTTAAACATTTCCGTCAATAAATTAAACTGACTTAAAATGTATTTCTTGAATATTCAATAAGGTCACATCTAAAGCAACGTCTAAAATAACAGAATAGAATTCACGCTTACGGGGAAAAAATAAAAATAGAAATTTCTCATTAATGACTTTAATGGCGGCACTAACGATTTCAACATTTTGAGGTTCAATACGCAGAATAATATTATTGGTCTCTTTTAATACTGTACGTTGTACCGCATTTAAAGCATCCGCAATTGCTTGCTGTTTTGTCTCGCCTTGACCATTAACACGAACAGACGTTTTAAGGTGTTTTTTCATTATGTGTCGCCGTATTTTCTATTAAATGCTTTAATTAAACGCTCCCCTAATTCTTCTTTATCCATAAATCCAAATCCTAATACGATACAACCGTCAGCAATTGCCGTTTCTCCTTCTTCTATTGAGCGCATACCATGACGCACTTTATAGCCATGTTTATTCTGCGCAGTAATAGCGCCGGCACCACCACTGCCGCAAAAAGAGATACCCAAGTCCCCCTGTTCCGCTTTCATCACGTCGCCCAGTTTCATATCCGCCGCCATTCCCGGAATAACAATCGCTCTCCCGCCAGCAATTTCAACACCCGCAGCGACTTTTTGCCCTTTACCCAAACGGTCTCCAATCACTACAACAATCTGTTTCATTGATGCTGTCTCCAAAAATATTAGCTATTTGCCCGCGCAATCTCAAAATGAACCGATAGCAACCAAGCCTCTTCAATCGCTAAGCCAGGCAGCATATTTATTATCTGCTCCGCTAATTCCATTGATTCCAGTGAAATATCGGTAAATAAAGATTTATCCACTGCCGGCAATAATTCACCGGTTTTCGCCCGCATAATCATCGCTTTCACATGCGATTCCATCATTTGTTGCTGTATATCCGTGGTGTAAGCCCCCATTTCTTTTAACCAGTCACTGATGGTTAATAGCAATTCTTTAGTCACTTCTGTCGGCTCTAAATTATTTTTCACCATATTGAACACTCATCCAATTTATCTCTAAAATTCAATAAGTATTTATCGGTTATCCATTTTCCCCAATAAAGTCACTCTACACTTTTTAATTCACTCTTTGGAGGCCAATTTTTTCCAGTTATAAGTGGAAATTAAATGGAATTTAGATAGCAATTAACCAAAAGAAATAAATATAAGTGGTAATAAAGTACATCAAGAAACAATTTATATGATATCAGGTTGACAAAATCAGAAATTTGCACCAACATCAAGGTTGACAAACTTGAATTTTTGCACCTTTAGAGAAAACAGCAAATGCCAAACATCCGCTACCCTTGGGAATTCCATCCACAGTTAAGTGAAGAACGTTTAAGTATCATTGCAAAAGAGCTACTCAATGTGCTTGATCACACCTATGAGCAGCTTTCTACACCATTAGATGATAATTATACCCGAGGAACCTGTACATTTGGCCGCCAAAGGCAATGTCTTATTCAGCTCTGTATGAAAGGTACTTATGATTGGCTGAAACTAACTAATCCAGGTATGGATACGACTATCGAAATAGAAACAATCCCACTTCGTTTTTTCACTGACGACCCAGAAACTCCCAAAAAATCAGGCTTCTTTCGCCGTAACAGTGTAGATCAGCTCTGGGCGCCAGAAATCACGATTCCTACAATATGGCGCTTTATTGTAGAAAAACCCCAGTTTGAAGGTGAAGGCGCACAGGTTCATTTTGCCGGCTACAACGAGCATGAAGAAATGTTGTCTCAATGGACTTACGATAATAGTAAAATATCTATGCTGCACTCTACAGACAACACACCGCCATCTGCGGTAACAATCGAATTGGATCCTATCAGCGCTGCGATGCCTGATAAATCCAGAGAAAACAAGCGTAACAACAAGTAGTAGGTGACAAGTGTTCAACGGTTCTAATTTGCGGTTAGCTCGTCTGTATCACGAGCTATCCCTTGAGCAAGTGGCTGAGCAGGTTAATAAAACCCGCCAATATATTCAGCGGCTGGAATCCGGCTTTGCTGTGCCGACTAATGAACTTTCTAATGAATTAGCTACTGTATTGCAGGTTACTCCTGCATTTTTTGAAACCCAAATACAATCGCCTGTGAACGAAGAAATTGTTCATTTCCGTAAACGCAGCGCAATTAGAGTAGCAACAAAATTAGCAGCACTTGCAAAGGCTGAGTTATATAGACGATTAATCGTCGTTTTCGAAGAAAACCTAAATTTACCTCCAGTGTTATTTCCTGAGCTAAAAGCAAACTCCCCAGAAGAAGTTGAACGAGCAGCAGAAAAATGTCGGATTGATTGGGGATTAGGATTTGGGCCAATTGAAAATGTGACACGCCTAGCTGAAAAGCTAGGTGCATTTGTTACCTCGTTTGACTCAGTGTCTGATGATGTTGACGCGTTATCTGTTCCGTTAGATCGACCTTTCATTGTCAGAAATACAGCCAAGAAGTCACCATGCCGACAACGGTTTGATATTGCACATGAAATTGGACATCTTGTGCTACACGGCGGAATATCTACTGGTGACAGAACAACCGAATCTCAAGCCAACCAATTTGCCTCTGCCCTACTTTTACCACGAAGTGCAATGGCTAAATATTTCCCTGTCCCGATAAGCGGAAGAATCAACTGGCGGGGCCTAAGTGAGTTCAAATTAACCTGGAAAGTAAGTAAAGCAGCAATTATTTATCGGGCACATCAGCTTTCCCTTTTAACCGATACCCAATACAAAACGGCTTTTTTGGGGCTTAAACGTAAGGGAGAAGCCATTGAGGAAAAAGAGGATTATCTTATTCCCCACGAAAAACCTGAATTATTTCATCGAGCAATAAAAGTGCTTATTAATGATGTTTGTATTGATATTGAAACATTAGCTAAGCGTCTGAAAATTACAGTGCCAATGCTGCTTGAGCTAGCTAACGATAGCTCACTTTATGAGCTTAATGATCAGACAGATTCTGTAAATGTCATTTCGATGTTTTCATATCGATCCAGAACAGCGTGATTATTCCCCATTCTGTTCAAATTAGGCTCTTATTAATTATTATTCTATCTTAACCGCGCTTTCCAGCGCGGTTATTTATTGAAGAGGCCTCTAACCTGATGAAACTGCTTCCATCCCAACCAAGCCTACTTTCAGATAGCCCGATTTACGCAAAGAATCCATCACACTCATTAGTGTTTCATAATCCACGGTTTTATCCGCTTGGAAGAAAATGGTTGTCTCTTTATTGGATTGAGTAGTTTGATCCAATACCGCCGCCAAAGTATCGTGATCAACCTGTTGATCGCCGACATAAAGCTGGCGATCAGCCTTAACTGTCAAAAATACCGGTTTTTCTGGACGCGGCTGCGGTTTTGCCGACGAAGCAGGTAGATCCACTTTAATATCAACGGTTGCCAGCGGCGCTGCTACCATGAAGATAATCAACAGCACCAACATCACGTCAATAAATGGTGTGACGTTGATTTCGTGCAATTCGCCGCTATCGTCCAAATTTTCATTAAGACGTATCGCCATAAATCACCTTGTCTTGTTATTTGCTAAATCCAGATCACGACCAAGCAGTAATAGTGACTGTGCCGCCATATCACCAACCTGACCACGGTAAGCAGCGATCATTCGGGCGAAGATGTTATAAATCACAACGGCAGGGATCGCCGCCACCAGCCCAAGCGCTGTCGCTAACAAAGCTTCCGCAATACCCGGCGCCACAACCGCGAGGTTAGTTGTCTGTGAGTGAGCGATACCGATAAAGCTATTCATGATGCCCCATACCGTACCAAACAGACCAACGAAAGGAGAAATCGCGCCAATGGTTGCCAGATAACCATTGCCACGCCCCATATGACGGCTGATCGCCGCAACGGAACGTTCCAGACGGAAAGAGGCGCGCTCTTTCGTGCTATTCAGGTCAGTGCTCTCAGAAGATAACTGACGTTCTGCCTGTACTTCATTCAGCAACAAGCGGCTGATACTGTGCTTGCTGAAACCTTCGGCCATTGCCGTAGCTTGATCAAGGCTCTTAACTTCCGCCAAAGCCAATTGCTCTTTACGTAAACGACGGCCGGCAACCAACAGTTCAGTACCTTTTGAGAAGAACAAAGCCCAAGTAATAACAGAAGCAATCACCAGACCAATCATAACCGTCTTAACCACAACATCGGCGTTCTGATACATGCCCCAAATAGACAGATCAGTGGCAAAGCCGCTAGAAAGGCTAGCTTCATCAGCAGGAACTTTAGGTGCAACCTCATCCGTTGCAACCGGCGTCACTTGAGTGGATTCTGTCGCAGATGCCGTTTGCGGCGCAATCTGATTTGCGGATGGCGCAATTGTATCCGTCGCTGCCGGGGTGGTAGCCGGAGTAATCTGTGCGGTTTTTGCCGTATTATTGTTATCTGTTGCAGCCGCTGGTGCTGTATCAGCCAATGCTGAACCGGTCAGCCCGAACGCTAATATTATTGAAGCAGTCAAATTTCGCATCAGTTGGCCTTTACTCCCTTTGCTATAAACCTTGTTATTTAGCAGTGAATTACTTTTCGTCATCTCACTAACCTTATTTATACTGAGTCTTCACTCATCTTCACCAAATTGAATGAACATGCAGGCTGATAATATCAAACCTTAAGTGATTTGATAGTAATTATCATTATTGTTTAATAAAAAAGTATTACCCCTTCACAAAATAAAGTTAAACAGCCCCTACTCGCAGGTAATCAGATGAATTTTCGTCAAGTTGTCTTAATCCTTTTGTACAAAAAGGTCTAAATCTTTTAACGTGTTAACTCTATTTTTTACACCATTTCAAAAATTGAAGTGTTAAAGGCGGCAATGGATCATGGCAGAAAAAAAACTGGAAACTTCACTGGTCAATGCAGGTAGAAGCCCCAAATTTACTCAAGGCGCAGTTAATCCCATCATTCAGCGAACATCATCGGTAATCTTCGATTCTGTCGCCGCCAAAAGACACGCGACGCAAAACCGGGGCAAGAGCGAACTATTTTATGGCCGCCGCGGTACACAGACTCATTTCTCTTTTCAAGCAGCAATGGCTGAATTGGAAGGTGGCGCAGGCTGTATGCTTTACCCTTCTGGCGCTGCCGCAGTCAGTAATGCCATTCTCGCTTTTGCCGCCGCCGGCGATCATATTCTATTAACCGGTTCAACTTATGACCCGACGCAAAGTTTCTGCGACAAGATATTGTCACGGATGAATATTACCACCGATTATTTCGATCCTATGATCGGCGAGGAGATTGCCAAGCTGATTAAGCCCAATACCACAGTGGTGTTTCTTGAATCCCCTGGTTCCATCACGATGGAAGTACAGGATATCCCCGCTATTGTCCGCGCAGTGCGCCAAGTCAATCCAGATATTATCATCATGATCGATAATACTTGGGCGGCAGGGGTGCTGTTTAAAGCGCTAGAATTCGGCATCGATATTTCGATTCAATCAGGCACCAAATATATTATTGGTCACTCAGACGCAATGTTAGGTATTGCTGTGGCTAATGAACGTTGTTGGGCGCAACTGCGAGAGAATTCCTATTTGATGGGACAGATAGCCGATGCCGATACAGTCTATATGGCCAGTCGAGGATTGCGTACTTTAGCCATTCGCCTAAAACAACATGAAAAAAGCAGTCTTGAAATCGCACGCTGGCTGCAACAACGAACCGAAGTTGCCGCTGTCTATCACCCCGCTCTGCCTTCCTGCCCGGGCCACCAGAATTTCATCCGTGATTTCAGCGGCAGTAATGGCCTGTTCTCTTTTCAATTAAAAGAGAAATTAACCCCGCAGCAATTTACGGATTATCTGGATAATTTTCACCACTTTAAAATGGCATTTTCATGGGGCGGTTTTGAATCCCTAATTCTGGGTTATCAACCAGAAGAGATAAAAATAATGCGCCAGTACGATATTTCACAAAAGACGACTTCACAAAGAACAGGCACCTTGTTCCGTCTGCATGTCGGGCTGGAGAATGTTCAAGATTTGATTGATGATCTCGCTGAAGGGTTTAAGCGAATTTCTGTTGATTAATCTTATTGTTATTCCATGTAATAAACTGAAAAACTTAACACTTGGAAGTAATAATGAAGTGATAATATAGATATATTGCCAGTACAATGCATTTGCATTACACTTCGTTAAACAGATTCTCAAATCAACATAACGAGGTAAAAATATGCACGCATTACCAAGTGTTGAATTCGAAGTTGGCGCCGAATCCAAGCTTACCAGTCGCAGCCAGACAACTATCCCAACGTCTGTCCGTAAAGCGCTTAAGCTAAAACCAGGCCATGACAGTATCACATATAAGATTTTATCTTCTGGTGATGTACTTATTAGTCGCAAAAACAGCGAAGAAGAAAAAGATCTTGTCATGGAGTCATTTCTGAACTTTCTGGCAAAAGACATTAAGAAACATCCTGAACAAGTACAACAATTAGATGAACAACTCATTAACCGGGCGATGTCACTTACCGCTGGAATAGACATAGATCTGAACAATCCATTATCCGATGACGATGAGTAAAGAACTATGTACGATCGAGTATGTGTAATAAATGGATGGGCTCTTTTTGCTCATCCATGCTTTATAGAACAATTAAAACAAGCAATAGATAAGGTAGAACAACTTCAGCAGAAATATCCAAATGACTACCTGAAAAAAAATGACGCAAAACGCTTAGCTGCAATCATAAAACTGGTTACTGAAATTATTCCCAGTGACCCAGCTAATATAGCCTTTCGTTTGGGTGACACATTAGGTGGAAAAAGAAAACATTGGTTCAGAGCAAAATTTTTCCAACAATACCGTCTTTTTTTCCGTTTTCATGCCGAGAGTAAAATTATTATCTTTGGCTGGGTAAATGACGAGAGAACAAAAAGAGCATATGGCGATAAGCATGACGCTTACAAAGTATTTGGTGAAATGCTTAACGTTGGACATCCACCGGACAATTGGAATTCTCTTTTAAAAGAGTCTATTGATTCACCACATTTAACTGAATTTATTAATGATGAGGATATTCTGGATGTGGTTCGTGAGCGTACCAAAAATCCAGCAAAGCGGATCAGAATTAATCTAGATGAAATTTAACATCGATTTTGATGAGCGAGCCTTAAAATGCACTTTGAAAAGGTTGCGATAAATCGCTCCTTTTCTATTTTTTTGACTTTTATTTTATGATTATGTGACCCAATTGATTCATTAGTATCAGCCATTAGTTTTCCCTAAAAGGGATAAAACCAAGCCATGCTTAAGCTTTTACTGTAAACTGACTTGATATATACAAATGCAATAAATTTATTTTATATACCCTATGGATTTCAAGATGCATCGCGACGGCAAGGCAGCGAATCCCCGGGAGCATAGATAACTATGTGACTGAGGTGAGTGGTGACCGGGGTGAGTGAGTGCAGCCAACAAAGAGGCAACTTGAAAGATAACGGGTATAACAGTTACAGGATAAGCAATGGAAGTACTAAACGGTATCATGCAGGCATTATGGCAGCATGACTTTTCTAAACTTGCCAACCCCGATGTTCTCTGGATTATCTACGGCATTCTATTCGTGACGCTGGTTCTGGAAAATGGCTTATTACCTGCCGCCTTTCTACCCGGTGATACTCTGTTAATCCTTTCCGGCGCATTAATTGCCAAGGGAGTCATGAGTTTTATCCCAACTATTTTTATATTAACAACAGCGGCAAGTATCGGTTGCTGGCTTGGCTATCTACAAGGGCTATGGCTTGGTGATACCAAACGGGTTAAGAATTGGTTGGCACAACTTCCTATTCAGTATCGCCAACGAGCTAACGAGTTGTTTTTCAAACATGGTCTGGCCGCTTTACTGATTGGCCGTTTTTTGGCTTTTGTCCGCACACTGTTACCAACACTGGCTGGCATATCCGGCCTTAACAGTAAACGCTTTCAAGTTTTTAACTGGCTGAGCGGCTTGCTATGGGTTGTCATCGTGGTCAGTTTTGGTTATCTCCTCAATCAGATCCCGTTTATTAAGCATCACCAAGATCTGGTAATGAACATTTTGATCATTTTGCCCATAGTGTTGCTATTAAGTGGTTTAAGCGCCTCTCTGCTAATGTACTGGCGCCACAAGAAAATCTCGGCGACAAAACGTAAATAAAAGTCATCGTGGTTTACAATCAGCAGCAGGGTTTTTATCCTTAACTTAATGTACCAATATTATGTGGACTAAGGCTCAACCACTAAGTGATATTCTTGGTATCGATGCATCACCAAACCGGTTAATCTATGCACTTGGCCATGTGTTGATCACAATCATGGCTTAGATCACGCCAATTGTATTACTTTCTTCAATTACTCTTAATATCAACTTAATATCAATCGCAATGATTTTAACTGATATTTTAAGTCTATCTTTTTATAGGAGTTAGTAATGGATAACCAACCTATCATCAGACTTGCTGATGGGAATCACATGCCGCAATTGGGACTTGGATCATGGGCCGCAGATGACCAACAGATAGCAGAAACAATCCATGCTGCATTGGATATCGGTTATCGAGCAATCGATACCGCCGCTATCTACAACAATGAGAAAGGCGTAGGCAACGCATTACAAGAAACAGATATCCCCCGTGAAGATATCTTTGTTACAACCAAATTATGGAATGACAGACATAATGATGTCCGTGCCGCCTTTGCAGAAAGTCTGGAAAAGTTGCAGCTGGATTATGTTGATCTTTACCTCATTCACTGGCCTGCGCCACCGCAAGATCAATACGTCGGCGCCTGGCGACAATTGATTGAATTGCAAAAAGAGGGGCTTATTCGCAGTATCGGCGTTTCTAACTTCCAACCTGAACATATCCAGCGACTGATCAATGAAACCGGCGTTCATCCCGTCATTAATCAAATTGAGTTGCACCCATTGTTACAGCAGCGTCAGCTCCATGCCTGGAATGCCACACATCATATCGTTACCGAATCCTGGAGCCCTCTAGCACAAGGCGGCGAAAATGTATTTGATAATCCACTGATTCAACATCTGACACACAAGTATGGTAAAACACCCGCGCAGATCGTTATCCGCTGGCACATTGATAACGGCATGATTGTGATACCAAAATCTACAACGCTATCAAGAATTAAAGAGAACTTTGATGTGTTCGACTTCAAATTAGAAAAAGAAGATCTGACCGAGATGACTACATTAGATATCGGTAAACGTCTTGGGCCAACCCCTGAAACATTCGTTGATTTCAGTGAGTTCATTCAGCTTCTTGAACAAAATAATTCTAATGATCAGTGCTGAAAAACGACTGATAAAGCGGGCAAAGCAGAATTAAAACGTGCGCGGCATTAATACCGCGCCTCAGCTTTGTTTAGCTATTTTCATTTACTGATTAGCCGGTACAGTCACTAATTGCCCAACAGAGCCGCGATCGGCCATTTCCAAAATCTGGCTGTAATACAGGAATGGGAAGTGTTCATAAGAGGGCTGGTTCATATAAACCAGTAACTCTACTCGCCCATCAACCCAAACAGTATCCTTCCAACCATAATCTTGCGGTTGAGGTGTTCCACCATTGTGGTTAATCACCTTAAATTGCACACCTTCAATATGGAACGGTTGTGGGACAGAGGCGTTTACGATCCAACGCTCCCAAGTTCCTTGCTGACTGGTAATATCTACCCGATTCATATCCCACAACGCACCGTTAATTCCCGGCATATTACCATCAAGATAAATTTCCCGGTTACGAATTGCATTGGAAACCGGCGTGACATCATCAACCAGACGAGATGGAAGATCATCTGTCACCAAAGATAATAAACCTGTTGCTTTAATGGTCAGAACAGTGCTGGAATTTAACACTGTGGAGGGTTCAAACAACCCACGTAACTTATCAAGTATTCCGGCTGATTCACCTGCGGTAACAACAACTTCGTCCCCTTTGGACATATCAATCAATACTTCACGCCGCTCTCCTGGCGCAAGGGAGAGTTGCTGAACAGCTATCGGCGCAGGTAATAGCCCCAAATCAGTGCCTATCATATAGAAAGGACGGCCATCACTGATCTGTAGCTGATATCGGCGGGCATTGGATGCATTGAGTAAACGTAAACGAATCCAGCCACGAGATACTTCAATAAAAGGATTTTGTACGCCATTAACCAACAGAGTATTACCGATAAATCCACTATCAGAGGTTGGCTGATACTCAGGAACCCCAAAGTTATCCAACCGTTTATCCTGAAGAATAACCGGGAAATCATTAACGCCATAATGTTTTGGCAATGGCAAATGGCGGCTGGTTTCATCTTCCACCAACCACATGCCAGCCAAACCCTTATAAACATGCGGCGCCATCCGGTTAGGTGTATTGGCATGATACCAGCAAGTTGCCGCCTGCTGACGAATAGGCAACACTGGCGACCAATCCGCCCCCGGAGAAATCTGACGGGCAACCCCACCAGTCAACGTACCGGGCAATTGTAATCCGCTGACAGTCATTGAAACCGGTTCCGCTAGCCGATTGCTGTATATCAGTTTGACATCATCGTTTTTATGAACCCGTACAGTCGGACCAAGATATTGGCCATTAATTCCCCATACACTGGTTTTATATTGTCCATCAAAAGTCCAATGCGCTTTTTGTAAAGTCAGAAATAGCGGCTGCCCACCACGGGATTCCAATAAAGGGGGAACCGGCAAAGCAGTCTGCTGATTTTTGCTGGCCCGAACCAATAAAGGAGTGGCTCCGATACACATCGCCAAGCCTGATACCTGAATAAATTGGCGCCGACTAAATGACATATTTTCTCCGCGACAGACTTAATTAAATTCCGGTTTTATATGCCTCAAAAATAGCTGAGACACTGCAATCCATTCACCCCGGAAGCGAATAACTCAATATTGAAGTTATTAAAGCTTATTATCCTTTTGATTGCGCTTAACAAAAACATTATTTATCAAGCACTCATCATAACGCGAATATGGAGGGAATTAAACTATCTGAATGCATTACACGAATCTCTCCCTGTCAGTGCTCAGTACATATCATTTCCGACCAATAATAAATTGTGGAGATGGACAACGAACAAAAATCCTCACATATACTAAATATGTGAGGATTAAAGTACGCTTAAAAGCTATCGCCGTTGTCAGACCCACACTTTATTATAAAAGAGTGGTCAAAAATAACCTATTATGAGTACTTATCCTGTTTCTCCATTGCAGCCAATTCTTCATCCAATGCTGCTATTTTAACTTTCATCACTTTATGGCAATATTCCGCCAGCTCACGCACCTGCTCTTTGGTATATCCAGAAGTATCAATAGGAGGCAACATTTCAACAATGACGGAACCATTATTCCAGCGATTCAATTTAATCTTGTCATTAGTGATGGAAGAGACACAAACCGGCACAATAGGCACTCCCGCCGAGATCGCAGCATGGAAAGCGCCAGTTTTAAACGGCAATAAACCTCGACCACGACTACGTGTCCCTTCCGGAAACATCCAAACAGAAAGATGACGATTTTTAATTTGCTCCACAACCTGGGTAATCGTGCCATGTGCTTTAGCACGGTTAGCACGATCAATCAGAATATTGCCGGCCAACCAGTAAAGCTGACCAAAAAATGGGATCAGCACTAAAGTTTTTTTACCTACTGTCACGGTACCCGGCTGAACAGCATTGGACATGGTTATCATGTCATAGTTGTTTTGGTGGTTGCCAATATAGATACTCGGACCATAACGCTTAGCTTCAGCAGGAATACGTTCAATAATTTTGACGCCAAATATTTTCGACAACCGCCCAAACATATTGCCAAACACCATAACATGGTCAGGATGACGTGGTCTGAATAAACAGTAAATAGCGCCAGAGACACACACTACAATCGAAAACAAAATAACAATAATGCCGCGAATAATTGCTAACATAATCCCCTCTTATTTAACGGGCCCCTTTAGCCCGTTAGTTTTATACCCGTTATCTTTCAAGTTGCCTCTTTGTTGGCTGCGCTCACTCACCCCGGTCACATAGTTATCTATGCTCCCGGGGATTCGCTCTCTTGCCGTCGCGATGCAACTCGAAATCTATTAGGTATATACCCGTTATCTTTCAAGTTGCCTCTTTAATCCCACTATTCAGTTACCCAATAGTAGAAGGCGGTGTCTCAACCTGAACCCGTTCAATACGCTGCAACCCTCGAGGCAGAGGTGTTCCCTTACGCCCACGTTCTGCCCGGAATTTTTGAAGATCTTCAGGACGCAGCGTCAATTTACGTTTTCCAAAGTAAAGTGTAATAGACGATTGCGGCGATAGTATCAATAACCAACTCAACAGGTCATTTTCTGCGGCTGACTGAACAGAAATTATCTTATTCCCTTTCCCTTTAGAAAGCTGCGGTAAATCTGCAACCGGGAACATTAACATCCGGCCTGCACTGGTAATTGCCAGCAGCATATCATCCTGCGAGTTATTGATTTCCAGCGGCGTCATGACGCGAGCATTTTCCGGCAATGTAATCAGTGCCTTACCCGCTCGGTTTTTAGCAACCAAATCACTAAAATTACAGATAAAGCCATAACCGGCATCAGAGGCCATCAGAAACTTCTGTTCATCAGGCGCCATCAGTACATGCTCTACCGTTGCCCCGGCAGGCAAAGTCAGTTTCCCCGTCAGCGGCTCCCCTTGCCCTCTGGCAGAAGGCAAATCCCGCGAATCAAGCGAGTAGCTGCGACCTGTCGTATCAATAAAAACCACCGGCTGGTTACTCTTGCCACGGGCCGCGCCACGGAAGCTATCACCCGCTTTGTAATTCAGCCCGGCCGGATCGATATCGTGGCCTTTCGCACTACGTACCCAACCCATTTCAGACAATACGATTGTCACCGGCTCAGAAGGCGCAATGTCATGCTCACTCATCGCTTTGGCTTCATCACGTTCTCTCATTGGAGAACGACGCTCGTCACCATAAGCGGCCGCATCTGCCACGATCTCTTTCTTCAACAACGTGTTCAATTTGCGCTCAGAACCTAGAATCGCCTGTAACTTATCGCGCTCTTTTGCCAGCTCATTTTGCTCGCCACGGATTTTCACCTCTTCCAGTTTAGCTAAGTGGCGCAATTTCAGCTCAAGAATGGCTTCTGTTTGCGTCTCACTTAAACCAAAACGTGACATTAATACCGGTTTTGGCTCATCTTCACTACGGATAATGTGAATGACTTCATCAATATTGAGAAAAGCGATCAATAAGCCTTCCAGCACATGCAAGCGCTTAAGGACTTTTTCCAAACGATGGTTCAGACGCTTACGAACCGTTTCCCGGCGGAATATCAGCCATTCAGAGAGGATCTCAACCAGCCCTTTCACGGTCGGACGGTTATCCAACCCAATCATATTCAGGTTGACGCGATAACTTTTTTCCAAATCCGTGGTCGCAAACAGATGATTCATCACCAGTTCTAAATCAACCCGGTTTGTGCGAGGAACAATAACCAGACGAGTTGGATTTTCATGATCAGATTCATCACGTAAGTCATCAACCATAGGCAGCTTTTTGGCCCGCATTTGGTTGGCGATCTGTTCCAATACTTTGGCGCCAGAAACCTGATGCGGCAACGCGGTGATCACGACATTGCCATCTTCTTTTGACCAAACAGCGCGCATCCGTACCGAACCACGGCCACTTTTATAAATCTTACGGATATCTTCGTGAGAAGTAATGATCTCCGCTTCGGTCGGATAATCAGGGCCTTTAACGTGTTCCATCAGATCATCAAGGGAACTCTGTGGCTTATCCAGCAGCGTGACCAGTGCGTTCACCACTTCACGAGCGTTATGGGGCGGAATATCTGTCGCCATCCCCACCGCAATACCAGTGGTGCCATTCAGCAAAATATTTGGCAGACGCGCCGGCAGCATTTTCGGCTCCTGCAACGTGCCGTCAAAGTTTGGCACCCAATCAACAGTACCGTGCCCTAATTCAGTTAACAGCAACTCGGCATATTTGGACAGGCGAGACTCGGTATAACGCATCGCGGCGAAAGATTTGGGATCATCCGGCGCCCCCCAGTTCCCTTGTCCATCCACTAAAGGATAACGGTAGGAAAATGGCTGCGCCATCAGCACCATAGCTTCATAACAAGCGCCATCGCCATGTGGATGGTATTTACCCAACACATCACCCACGGTACGGGCGGATTTCTTAAATTTGGCGGTATTGTTCAAGCCTAATTCCGACATGGCATAAACAATACGGCGCTGAACCGGTTTCAAACCGTCGCCGATAAAAGGCAATGCCCTATCCATGATGACGTACATGGAGTAGTTCAGGTAGGCGGTTTCCGTAAATGCGTGGAGCGGCAAACGCTCCACGCCATCATGAGTTATCTCACTCATTCGCTAATTTCCTCAGAATCTTCGTTGACTATCCCTGTGGGCGTTATACTTCAATTTCTACCGTATCGCCCTTCTCTTGCAGCCAGTTACGGCGATCTTCTGAACGCTTCTTCGCCAGAAGCATATCCATCACCGAGAAGGTTTCCTGATAGTTTTCATCATCGATAGTCAACTGCACCAGACGGCGGGTATTTGGGTCTAACGTCGTTTCACGCAATTGCATTGGGTTCATTTCACCCAATCCTTTAAAGCGCTGTACGTTAGGTTTACCCCGTTTGCGGCTCAGACGATCCAGCACCGCGCTTTTTTCCTCTTCATCCAGTGCGTAATACACTTCTTTACCTAGATCAATACGATATAAAGGCGGCATCGCCATATAAACATGGCCGTTCTTAACCAATGTTGGGAAGTGACGGACAAACAGTGCGCACAACAGCGTCGCAATATGCAAACCGTCTGAGTCTGCATCCGCCAGAATGCAGATTTTGCCATAGCGTAACTGGCTGAGATCGTGGCTATCCGGGTCGATGCCAATCGCAACGGAGATATCATGAACTTCCTGCGATGCCAACACTTCATCCGAAGAGACTTCCCAAGTATTCAGAATCTTCCCTTTCAGCGGCATGATCGCCTGATATTCACGGTCACGCGCCTGTTTTGCCGATCCCCCCGCCGAATCGCCTTCCACGAGAAACAGTTCAGTGAAATTGAGATCCTGTGATGTGCAGTCGGCCAGTTTCCCCGGTAATGCCGGGCCGCTGGTCAATTTTTTACGCACAACCTTTTTCGCTGCACGCATCCTACGTTGCGCACTGGCGATCGCCAATTCAGCCAGTTGCTCTGCCTCCTGAACGTTCTGGTTCAGCCACAAACTAAAAGCATCTTTGACAACACCAGAAACAAAAGCCGCAGATTGGCGCGAAGAGAGGCGTTCTTTAGTCTGACCCGCAAATTGCGGATCTTGCATTTTTACCGACAGAACATAAGTACAGCGATCCCAGATATCATCGGCGGCAAGCTTCACACCACGCGGCAAGATATTGCGAAATTCGCAAAATTCACGCATTGCATCCAGTAACCCCTGACGTAGCCCGTTTACATGTGTTCCGCCCTGCATCGTCGGGATAAGGTTCACGTAACTTTCAGCCAGTAACTCTCCCCCTTCCGGCAGCCAGAGCAACGCCCAGTCAACCGCTTCGGTCGCACCACTGAAAGTACCGACAAAAGGCGCTTCCGGCAAAGTTATCAGGCCATTAACCGCCGCCATGAGATAGTCAGTCAGACCATCGGCATAACACCATTTCTGCTCGGTATCGTTGATCTTGTCTTTAAAAACAATTTCCACTCCCGGACATAACACCGCTTTCGCTTTCAACAAATGGGTCAGGCGAGAAGCCGAGAAACGTGGGCTGTCAAAGAAACTTTCATCAGGCCAGAAGTGAACGCTGGTACCGGTGTTGCGCTTGCCGCAACTGCCAATCACTGCCAATTCTTGTACTTTATCGCCATTTTCAAAAGCGATCTGATAAATCTGACTGTCACGGCGGACGGTGACTTCAATCCGCTTGGATAAAGCATTAACCACCGAGATCCCCACACCGTGGAGACCACCAGAAAACTGATAGTTTTTATTCGAAAATTTACCACCGGCATGTAAGCGGCTCAGGATCAATTCAACCGCTGAAACCCCTTCCTCTGGATGAAGATCAACCGGCATGCCGCGGCCATCATCAATGACCTCCAGTGACTGATCGCTATGAAGGATCACTTCAATATGTTTAGCGTGACCCGCCAAAGCTTCATCCACGCTGTTATCGATCACTTCCTGTGCCAAATGGTTCGGACGAGTTGTATCAGTGTACATTCCCGGACGACGGCGAACCGGCTCCAGACCACTGAGAACTTCAATGGCATCTGCGTTGTAACTAGATTGAGTCATGTTGTAATTCTGTTGGTTGCTTCTTGATTAAAGGGCTAATCAGTTTTGTATACTGTTGATAATACCAGTCGTTCAAACATTTTTGGCAAGTTTTTTCTCGCCATCACCAGAAAGCCCAAGAAAATTGATGATTTGTGGGAAATAGTGTTCAAACCCGATAAAGGCATGATTACCGCCAGATTCAATAGTTTGCTTACATAATACCAAATAAGCAACCGCCTGGCGGTAATCCAACACCTCATCTCCGGTTTGCTGCAATAACCAGATAAGATCCGGCGATTCCAGAGGTTCAATCTGCATAACTTTGAGGTCATAAATATGGCGCGGCTCCAACGTATATCGTTGGTTAGTATAGGGGTTAATATTTTCCCCAAGATAATCCCGCAGTAACTCAAACGGACGCACGGCTGGATTGACAACTACAGCGGGCAAGCTGAAACATTGTGAAAGCCATATCGCCAGATAACCACCGAGAGAAGAGCCAACGATACCCAAATCATCCCCGGCACGCTCCATCACCAGATTTTCCAGCAGTTCAGCCGCTTCTTCCGGATAAGGCGGCAACTGAGGCGCCAGCATGTCGATTTCAGGATGATGTTGATGCAACCACGCTTTTAGGGCCTTGGCTTTTGCAGACTGTGGGGAACTGTTAAAACCGTGCAAATAGAGTAACGTTGACATCAGGCCGTGCCCCTCAATTGTGCGTAAATACCACCGGCCGCTACGCTCCTGTGCGACAAGCCACAAATAGTGAGGCTCAACAAATCCAATAAGCAGAGAGTAACACAGCAACACAAGGAGACAAACACAACCTAATATCCATCCGAATCTAAATCAGGGCAGAACTCATTGCTCTCCAGTCGATGAACCTGAGTGGTCAAACCAAATTCGCCATTATCGGCAACAGACAATTCGAGATAACGCCATCCCGGAGCAACAGTATCAAGCATAAAATTGGTACAATGTGGTTTGAATTGCACACATGTCGATGGTGTCGCCATCATACGGATGCCATTCCAATCCAGATCCATCTCCTGATGTATATGCCCGCAAAGCATCGCCTTAACCCGTGAATAACCTTGCAGATACTGGGCCAAAATATGTGAATTGCGCAAACTGTGCTGATCCAGCCAGGTACAACCCGATGGTAATGGATGATGATGAAGCAGGATCACCGTGTAACGTTCAGGATAACTATCTAGGCACTTTTTCATCCATTCAAGCTGATATTCCGACAACTCTCCGTGAGGAACGCCCTGCACTTGACTATCAAGCATCAAAAGTTGCCAGTGTTTACCGACTAAAATCTGTTTCGACGGAGAGACGCCAGCCGCCGCCAAGGCATCCACCATCGCAGGCTGGTAATCATGATTACCGGGCAACCAGACGCAAGGCGCCGGCAAACGGGCGATACCCTCAGCAAAATGCCGATAAGCTTCCAGCGACTGATCCTGCGCCAAATCACCTGTCGCTACGATTAAATCAATATCAGCATTTTGTTTGAGGATGGCATCCAGTACCGCCTGGTAACTACGATAAGTATTGATACCCAATAAAGTATCTTCTTTGCCGGCAAAAAGATGCGTATCTGTTATTTGCAATATTTTGGCTGTGGTTCCTTCTACCACAGGCAGTTCAAACTGGCTTTCCAAATGGTTTCCTTGTCCTATAAGTCATCGACGAGCATCATAACTCGTTTTAACGCAAGAGATCTGCTGACTGGCACACACTTCCCTTTTCTCAGTCAAAAATTAGGAATTATCTGAATTCCACTCTTTTTTTAACTTTTCATGGTGTAATGCCAGCCATTGTATCGCAATAACAGAAGCAGCATTATCAATAATTCCTTCTTCCATCCAATGATAAGCTTGTTCACGACTGACTACATGCACCCGAATATCTTCATGTTCGCCAGACAAGCCATGAATACCGGTAGCTGTCGTCGCATCCACTTCCCCCACCATCACAGAGATACGTTCCGTTGTTCCTCCTGGGCTGGAGAGATAACTCAACACCGGTTTGCAACGTTTAACTTCAATTCCTGCCTCTTCCATCGTTTCGCGGCGCACCACCTGTTCCACTTCTTCGCCCTCTTCAATCATACCGGCGACAATTTCCAGCAACCACGGCGTTGCTTTTGTCTCTATTGCCGGAATGCGTATCTGCTCGATCAATACAACCTCATCACGACGTGGATCATAAGGCAACAATGCGCCGGCATGGCCCCGCTCAAACACTTCACGGCTCACTTCTTCACTCCAACCACCAGCAAATAAGCGATGGCGAAAGCGGTAATTTGTCAGTTTAAAGAACCCATTGTATAAACTTTTTTTCGTGATAATTTCCACATCCTGCTTATCCAATATAACTGGTGTTGACGACTTCTTATGCATAAAATTCTCCTTAATACTTCCTTATT
This sequence comes from Photorhabdus sp. P32, assembly GCF_038085095.1. Lineage (NCBI taxonomy): Bacteria > Pseudomonadati > Pseudomonadota > Gammaproteobacteria > Enterobacterales > Morganellaceae > Photorhabdus > Photorhabdus sp. P32. The sequence goes on from NZ_JAZGJN010000265.1 coordinate 37,898, forward strand.
GGCTAGCCACTAAGATGATATTAATCAAGCAGAGTTAAAAAATTCATCCTTTGGTGGTGTAAAGTTAAGCTAAATTAAGGCAATATGGCACAAACGGCTACCTTTGGCTGATAGCATACTCTGCTAGAATCAGTAACATTTCGTTTTTCACCAAGGCAACGTAAGAGTCTATCCCAATAGGCGTAATTGGTGCAGGCCGTTCTTGTAATGAGCCGTTCTTGTAATGAATAGTGAACTCGGGCAACGGGCAGCCCCCGGAGCATTCACTCTTTATCACAAAGCATGGCGAATAAAATAGTCTAATGGGATAGACAACGAGCAAAATAGCTGTGCAATCAAGGAATTACAATGAAGAAACTGCTCTCCATTTTTATCGCTATGAGCCTGACGGGATTTAGTTCAATGAGTCAGGCTGAAGATCTTTTGCAAGTTTATAAGCAAGCAAAAGAGAGTAACCCTGAACTACGTAAATCAATGGCTGAACGTAATAAAGCTTTTGAAAAAATTAATGAATCCCGTAGCCCGTTATTACCTCAGTTGGAATTAAATACCGGATACTCCTATAAAAGTGGTTACCGCGATCAACGTGACACAGAAAGCAATACATTGAATGCGAATCTTGGATTGAGTCAGACCATTTTTGATATGTCTAAATGGCGCCAATTGAACTTAGAAGAAAAAACGGCAGGTATTGTTGATGTTAGCTATCAAAGCAGTGAACAAAAACTGATTCTGGATAGTGCGACAGCTTATTTCAAAGTATTACGCACCATTGATACGCTCTCCTACATTGAAGCTCAGAAAGCGGCCATTTATCGCCAGTTGGATCAAATGACTCAACGTTTTAATGTCGGTCTGGTTGCAATTACTGATGTCCAGAACGCCCGTGCTAACTATGATGACGTACTCGCTCAGGAAGTTGTCAGCCGTAATGATCTGGACAATGCATTGGAAGCTCTGCGTCAGGTAACGGGTATTTATTACCCTAGGCTAGCCTCGCTGAATATTGATCATTTCAAAACACAGAAACCAGAAGCGGTAGATATTCTGCTGAAAGAGGCAGAGAAACGTAATTTAAATCTGCTATCCGCCCGTTTAAGTCAGGATCTGGCTCGTGAACAAATCAAAGCAGCCCAAGCCGGCCATATGCCAACCATTAATTTAGGCGCTTCTACCAATGTTTCAAACAGCCAGAATCATGCACCAGGCAGATCAAACAACTATAGCGGTGAAAACAGCGTTGGCCTGACACTTAGTCTGCCAATTTATAGCGGCGGCGCAACCAGCTCCCGCGTTGAACAAGCACAATATAGTTTTGTCAGCGCCAGCGAACAATTAGAGAGCGCTTACCGTAATGTTGTACAGACTGTCCGTTCTTCCTTTAACAACATATCGGCTTCCATCAGCAGTATTGACGCCTATAAACAGCTTGTTGTTTCCGCGCAAAGCTCACTCGACGCAATGGAAGCGGGTTATCAAGTTGGTACACGTACCATTGTTGATGTACTGAATGCCACGACAAAGTTGTACGAGGCCAAACAAAAGCTATCCAATGCTCGCTATGATTATCTGATTAATCAACTGAATATTCAGCATGCACTTGGTACGTTAAATGAGAAGGATTTAGTTGCTCTGAATAATACGCTAGGTAAACAACTCTCAACTTCCGCGAACAGCATTGTTCAGGAAACAGCAACGCCAGCACCAGTAACTTCTACTCGTAACTGATCCAGTTATTCTGTCTTTAGTAATAAACGGCCCACCACTAAGTGGGCTGTTTTATTTCCTACCACCAATAGTAATTTGTTTTAAAATAAAATCTGCTATTTCTTAATCCAGACAATATATTATTAGAAAAGTCCTTCAAACGGATTCCAGCTTTGGCTATTCACTGTTTCTTTCAAATAATAAGCATAGTTAGCAGTAGTACTCCATATTGCCGCAAAAGCAAATTGAACCGCTAAATTAGCGGCAAGAGGGAGCTCAATCCCCAGAACGCCTTTCATAACTCCCAATATCATCATCACTACAACAGCAATTCCAAGTAAAACCAGATTTTTCCGCCACAACCCTAAAACAAAGAAGTAAATGAAACCAAAAAAGAAGGCAATAAAATTCATGTTCAACAATATACGACGCATAGAGGGTTCTGCTTTCATGGCGGCTTTGTGCTCAGGCGTTTTAGGGGCGCCATTCTGTTCAAAGAATGCAAAACGTGTCTGCCATTTTTCTGAATATTGACTTTTATCCATATTACTTAATTCCTTAATTAAAATAGAAAATACAACACCAATAATATAATAACAATAAGTTATTAATTTAAGATTATATTTTTGAGGTTATTCTCTGGAGACAAAAAGTAGAAAATATAATTAGTAGATTTACTTACATAATCGTTTTACATATTCAATCACCTTAATTTACCTGAATTCATGGAATTAAGATTAATATCATAAAACATTAATCACGGCACTATTTTTCTAAAAAACAGATATTTTGCAACATTAAAACCAGATTAAACGGAATACCAGATAATCAATATCCGGCAACTTCTTTGTCAGACAAAAAATCAAGCTAGCAATTCGAAGGTTTATGCTTTAATTTTGTTCATATTTCCCCTATCCTTAAAGCTATTTCAAGAAAGAATTACAGACACTTAAAATCTGGGTATACGACTATGACAATAAAGCGGACCAAAAATATTAACCACGACACATTCCGTAAGGCTTGGCGTAACTATCGCCTTGCACCTGTGGCAATGGCTGTCAGTGCGGTTTTCATGTTATCTGCCTGTGAAAAGAGTGATGAAACTGTCTCTCTTTACATGAATGCAGATGAATGTTCTCAAGCCAATCCATCACAAAGTGCGCAGTGTACTACTGCTTACAACAATGCGTTGAAAGAAGCGGAAAAAACCGCGCCTAAATATGCCACCAAAGAAGACTGCATTGCTGAATTCGGCGAAGCGCAATGTACTCAGGCACCGGCACAAGCTGGCCCTGGCGCCTCCGCTTCCAGTACCGACGCCAATGGCCAAGCACAGGCGCAGCAACAGCAAAGCGGCAGCTTCTGGATGCCGCTGATGGCAGGTTATATGATGGGACGTTTAATGGGGGGTGGTTCAGCGCCATCACAACCTCTGTTTAGCTCCAAATCCGCCGCCAGCCCGGCAAACGGTCAATTCGTCGATGCGTCGGGTAAAAGCTATGGCCCTGCAACCGCAGGCGGTCGTTCCATGACAGTACCTAAAACAGCTATGGCGCCAAAACCAGCAACTACGACAACCATTACGCGGGGCGGCTTCGGCGACTCTGTTGCAAAACAGTCAGCCATGCAACGCAGCAGCGCCTCTTCAGGCTCCACATCCCGTTCAGTGGGAGGCTAACCACGGATGAAACGTATTGCGATTACTGAACGCCCGGATTGGCGTGAAAAAGCGATAGAATATGGTTTTAATTTTCACACCATGTATGACAAACCCTACTGGTGCGAAGAGGCTTATTACCAGTTTTCTCTCGCCCAAATTGAAGAAATCGAAGCTACCACCGCTGAACTACACCAGATGTGTTTGCAGGTAGTGGAGAAAGTCGTCGATAGTGAAGAGTTGCTGACTAAATTTCAGATTCCAAAACATTGTTGGGATTTTGTTCGTAGTTCCTGGATCACCAGCCAGCCGTCACTCTACTCCCGTTTGGATTTAGTTTACGATGGTAAAAGCCCGGCAAAATTGTTGGAAAATAATGCTGATACGCCAACCTCGCTGTATGAATCCGCTTTTTTCCAATGGATTTGGTTAGAAGATCAGATGAATGCCGGGTTGCTGCCAGCACATGCCGATCAATTCAACAGCATGCAAGAGCAGTTGATTGAACGCTTTGCTCAGTTGCGTGATGAACATGGCTTTGGCTTACTGCACATGGCCTGCTGTCAGGATACGGAAGAAGATCGCGGTACCGTTCAATACTTGCAAGATTGTGCGCTGGAAGCGGGTGTTCCAACCGAATTTTTATTTATTGAAGATATCGGCTTGGGAGAAAAAGGACAATTTACTGACCTGAAAGATCAGGTGATCAGCAATCTGTTCAAACTCTACCCTTGGGAATTAATGTTCCGTGAGATTTTCGCTACCAAATTGGAAGATGCTGGCGTTCGTTGGTTAGAGCCCGCTTGGAAAAGCATTATCTCCAACAAAGCATTGCTACCCATGTTGTGGCAGATGTTTCCAAATCATCCAAACCTGCTACCGGCTTATTTTGCCGATGATAATTATCCGGCAATGGATAGCTATGTTATTAAGCCGCTGTTCTCACGGGAAGGGGCTAATATCCGTATCATTGAAAAGGGTAAGGAAATTGCCAGTGTTGATGGTCCTTACGGTAAAGAAGGCATGATCGTTCAGCAATTCCATACACTGCCAAAATTCGGTGACAATTATACGGTAATTGGTAGCTGGCTGGTGAATGATCAGCCTTGCGGCATTGGTTTGCGGGAAGACAGTGAATTAATCACCCAAGATTTATCTCGCTTCTATCCACATATTATTTTGGATTAATTACTATACCCAATGGATTTCAAGATGCATCGCGACGGCAAGGGAGCGAATCCCCGGGAGCATAGATAACTATGTGACCGGGGTGAGTGAGTGCAGCCAACAAAGAGGCAACTTGAAAGATAACGGGTATAATCAAGGAGGAATTAAAATAGGTCGTCACAACGCCAAAGATTCCTCCTTCAACAATCCGATAAAAAACGTTGTATCCTTATAAGCTTATAATAAAGGTAAATACTATGGCGAACACGATATATTTAACCATTACAGGTAAAAAACAAGGGCTGATATCCAGTGGTTGTTCTACCTATGATTCCATAGGGAATATATATCAAACAGGTCATGAAAATGAAATTTATGTTTATTCATTCGACCATGATATTAGCAGAGAACAAAATGTTAATCACTCACCTATTTCAATCACTAAACCTATAGACAAATCATCTCCTTTATTAGGCATAGCAATATCAGAAAATGAATCCATAAATTGCAGATTAGATTTTTATAGAACATCAAGTAATGGTGCTCAAGAAAAATACTACTCAATTGATATTATGCACGCCTCGATAAAAAGCATATCCACTCATTATCCTAACTCACTTACTCATAATGATGCACAGCCCTACGAAATAATATCTATTGCCTATGGCAATATAACATGGAAACACCATATTGCAGGTACGTCTGGATATAGTATATGGGATGAAAGAATTCGTTAAAATAAATATATTGGGGAGAAGTCCCCAATATATTTTCAATTATTTTATCTCTTTTGAAAAAATTAATGCTAAACATTTCTTTCCTCTAAATGTAGTTTCTCTCAAATAGAATAACTCTATATCATTTTCGCTATTCTTATACCATATATCATCTTTATTAATCAAAAATCCTTTTTTATTTATATAATCAATCAGCTCTGAATAAGCATGTTGTTTTTCTTTTATATCACAATAATAAACTAAACTACTTTGTGGTGATGTTTCATCGTTTGGCGCATATTCAAAAATATAATCCCCCGATACCCGAGGAGAATTTATTATTTCATTATAAGTTAAAAAATTATATTTGAAGAAATCTCTTTCACTATAAAATACATTAGGCATTGATAAAAACCACCAATAGCAAAAGATAAAAGTAAAGACAAAAAACACAGAGAAAAACAACGTCTTCACAATTTAACTCCATAAGAAGCTGTTGGCTTTACATGAGTTATAACAAGATCTTTCTCATAAGAAGAAAAAGGTTTAATCGTATTTAAATAATATGGCAAATTTTTATTACATGGAAAAGCATTGTTAGGATATTTATCAGGATCAGGGAAGATCAAAGGCCTCAATTCTCTATTCTTATACTTCCCCACAGGACCATAATAATCCCATATTTTGTATGCATATTCTTTAGGTTTAGGTTTTATTAAAGATATATAATCCCTTGGTTGCACCGATTTATAAAAACCCAGTAAATTTGAAATTAAATCTTCACAACTAAATCCACTATCAGTAATATTTGAGAAAATCAAATTAGACTGTAACCCTTCAAATTCTAACGACACACAATACATCATTGAAAATGCAATGGATTTTTTAATTTCTATAGATAATCCTTTTTACCATCCATTGTGCATTAATTGATGATTTAAAAAAATATTTACTCATGCTTTGAGTATAACTAACCAGAAAATATCCTTTCATAAAAGGAGAGTCCCCTTTCTCGGTGATCAATTGCTCCCATAACATTCTAGAATCATCACCTCTAGCATGACCGAGATCTATCCACCCTAAATCTTCTGTATAGATTAACTTATCCCTATCAATATCAACTCTATTCGTCATTTTTAAATATCTCTCTACTTTAGTTAATGACAATCAAAATTGTAGCTATAATTATCCAATTTTTTTAAATTCAGTATTCACGAAAATCATGGATAGTTCTCGGCTGAGTCATAGCTGTTACCGCTGTGCCATTGGTATACCAATGAGCAGAAATCGCCAGAATCGCTCTGGGTACAGGCAGCCTTTCACCAAGTTCACGCCACACATTGGTATAGCGATTTTCTTCCAGTACATTCATTGGGCTGCCATGACCAATAAACAGTGACGGCATTCTGGAAATATTCATAACGACCTCTCACACCAAATATAGGTAATTTTAATACTTGCGGACAGGTTATGCCTTGTCAGATAAGTAAAACAGTGGGCTAACAGTGATGGAGTTTTTCAAAAAAACTGAAAAGCCACAGCTTGCGCGAACTGTGGCTTCAGAGAATGCATACGTTATAACTGATATTTCATCAGCTTATCGGACAATAACGTTTCAGCTTGCTTTCTGTTCTATTGCCTGGCGATAAGTTACCAAATCTTCAATAGTGACTACCGGCATACCATGCCGTCTCGCAAATTGCACCACCTCAGGAGTACGCGCCATTGAACCGTCATCATTGGTTAATTCGCACAATACACCTGCTGGTTTAAAACCGGCCAAACTAACTAAATCAATTGCTGCCTCAGTATGCCCCTGACGAACCAACACGCCGCCAGGTTGGGCACGCAGTGGAAAAACATGTCCCGGACGATTCAAATCACTGGGTTTAGCATTATCTGCAATCGCTGCACGAATGGTTGTGATGCGGTCAGCCGCAGAAACCCCCGTCGTCACTCCCTGAGCGGCCTCAATGGTTACGGTGAATGCAGTCTGGAACGGGCTAGAGTTATTTTCTACCATCATGGGCAATTGTAATTGCTGACGGCGCTCTTCTGTCAGACATAAGCAGACAATTCCACTGCCATGACGGATAGTCAGCGCCATTTGCTCTACGGTCATTGTTTCCGCCGCAAAGATAATGTCACCTTCATTTTCACGATCTTCGTTATCCAGCACCATCACCCCCTTTCCATCACGCAAAGCGTTAATGGCGTGTTCAACACGTTCTGATGATGTGCCATATTCAGAAAGTAGCGTCTGATTCATGGTAAAGAAACCTCATTAAAATTTATGGATTACCAGAATCAGGGCGGTCTTGAGGAGTTCTCGCTATGACATTATGCCGAAACATTAATACTATTAATGTGATACAGCGAATGCCATAGCCGGAACAACAGACGAGCACAAAGCCCGACAGATGCCGTTATTCTCTCCCATCCGGACTATCACCGTCGGCTCCAGAATCACACTGGATCTGCTGACCTCCGTTTTATCATAAAGATAACCTCAAACGGAGCGCTCGCGGGCTTCACCAAACCACCCGAAAGATGGACTGATGTTTACCGCCGGTGGGGACTTTCACCCCGCCCTGAGATAAGCCAGTGAACTATAACGCTAATATTTACCGGCGGCAATCAACAAAATCAAATGTGAAACCTAGCTCACAATGGTTTGTGGTTTTACTATCTGGTATTACACTATTTAGAAATTATTTATGCCATAAAAAGGATGCATCATGCTCGATCCCAAAAAAATTGAACAAATTGCTCGCCAGATCCAGGATTCTTTACCAAAAGGGGTTAAAGAGTTTGGTGGTGATGTAGAGAAAAAATTACGGATGATTTTGCAATCTCAACTAGGCAAGCTTGATTTAGTGAATCGTGAAGAATTTGATATTCAAACTCAGGTTCTGTTACGTACTCGTGAAAAATTGACCGCGATGGAACAGCGTTTAAATGAACTAGAAGCGAAGTTTGAAAATAAGAATATTCTATCTGCTAATGACACAGCAAAAGAAGAGTAATTATTACTATCAAGATAAGAGTAAATTCACTGTTCAATTAAACATTCTACGTCATTGTCATACCGCTAAAGGTGGCCGCTAATCCGGTCACCGAAATAAAAATAATCATGATAATGAGCAGAATGTGATATCTGCTCATTACACATCAACACCAATCAGAGATTAATGCTGCTCTTTACCGTAATGCTCAGAACGTGGGCCATAAAGCAAACTATGACTACCACCGGCGGTCAGTAAGCGGTTACTTGTAATGCCGGCAATTTCATGACCTTTATCCATAATGGTATTCGCTATCTGTGAAACTACAGCGGACACCAACATACCAACAAGGCTATTCGAACTGCTTTCATTCTCAGTCGATGAAGCAACTGCCCGTCCATGCCACAATTGCTTACCATTACGTAAATCCACCAGCTTCGCGGAAGCCGTTACACGCGTATCGCTGTTGATAATTTGATATTGCGTACCATATTCCTCAATATCCAAATAGAGCGCTGAATCCGCGCCAAAAATATCATGCAATTTTTTGTAACTGATATTCTGAACATCCTGCGCCGCTGTCACGCCATTTTGCTGAAATGTCTCTTCCACAACAGCAACCGGAAAAACGTAATAGCCCGATTCCGCCAGTGGATATGTCACATGAGAAATCAGGCTGTGCCCTGCTTTGACTTCCAGAGATTTGTTTACCGCCGGCAAAACCAGAATGGATTTCGGTTTGCTCTCTCTAAATGCAGAATAATCATAAGGGACAGATTTACTACATCCAGTTAGTACAAACGCCGCCAATAGACTCAATGCTAAAAGAATACGGTTCATTGCATAGTTCCTTTATTTTTACTTAATAAAAAGTCCATAAATGGCGATGACTCAGGAAACAATTTTTTCTCTGTTTCAAACTGATGGAACGCTTCTGAAACACGGCCTGTTTTGCTATAAAGCAAGCCCATCTGTGCATGCAACCCAGGCGGTACAGGTTTATTCTTCGCTTTAGCCTTTTCAATTACTTGCTGCAAAGCCTGTACCTGCTCTTCGAAACCCATTTTATCCTGCTGATAATACTGATAAATTGTAGGCTGGTATTTATCCCACTCATAAATCGTTTTTGGCTGCGCGGCGCAACCTGCCAAGGCCATAGCTGCCAGCAATAAGCCCGCTTTTTTCATTAATATCATGAGTATATATCCCTATATTTCTTAATTAGATGGCTTCCATGCACCGGTTTCAATACTTTCAACCAGACGGTTTACTGCTTCACGAATAGCCAGATCCAGTACCTTACCATTCAGCGTTGAATCATAGCTGGCGGTACCGCCAAAACCGATAATTTCACGGTTGGATAATTTATATTCTCCTGCACCAGCCACAGAGAAAACTACTTCGGAAGTTTCTACATTCACCACATTCAGCATGACTTTAGAATAAGCCACCTGTGATTTACCGCGTCCTAACAGGCCCCATAATTGATGATCACCCACTTCTTTACGGCCAAATTCAGTCACATCACCGGTAATAACGTAAGCAGCACCTTTCAACTTCTGCGATTTACCTTGTAAACCCGCTTCCGCTTTCAGTTCCGCCATATTAGTACGTTCCAGCACCGTAAAACGCCCGGTCTGCTGTAAATGAGAGATTAAAATCGTTTTAGATTGATTACCAAGGCGATCAACGCCATCAGAGAAAATGCCATTTTGATAACTGGAACGGTTTTCAAACTTACCGATAGAAATTGGACTACGAACACCTTGATATACGGTGTTATAAGAATTAACTTTTTGGACCTGAACGGTATTAGAAGATTCAGTTGTACATCCTGCTAATATTGCCGAAGCTAAACAAATTGAAGATAAAATTAACTTACCTTGCATAAGAACTTATTCCTGCGTAAAAAAATTATCCGTTTATCTACTAACGTTAAAATGTAAAAGTTATAGATAACATATTTCATTAAAAAATCATTTACATCAGAAATCATTATGAATACGCCGGCGTTATGTGACCAGCATTTTATGCCACAAAGATAAAAAACTATCTGTTACGTCACATTTTCTCAGATTAATCCCCCACACAACCAGATAATAACACTTCATTAATTTAAATTATTATTATAATATTTTAATAATGTTTACATCGTTAATTAAATTACTCGCACCTGATATCACAAATATCTATACCCTATGGATTTCAAGTTGCAGCGCGGCGGCAAGTGAATAAATCCCCAAGAGCATAGATAACTATGTAACTGGGGTGAGTGAAAGCAGCCAACAAAGCAGAAGCTTGAAAGATGAAGGGTATATCTTTTTCTTCTCTAATCTGAAGAGATACTTTTCCTCTTATACCACTAAGATTATTTTCTCCTATAGCGCTTTGTATAATCATACTTACCTATCGATTTTTTGATCATAAATTAATCGATGAAACAGAAAATAATTCTCCATCCATAATTTCCCTACCCCTAAAACCAAATAAAACAGCGCTAATACCTAAAATGG
>NZ_JAZGJN010000266.1:0-49001 GCF_038085095.1 Photorhabdus sp. P32
ACAAAGTGTTCAAATTTTTCACTACAACGCTACCTGATATAGCGGACTCGCTGACGTCCAGAATTAACGACCATTTTCAGGTGCTAAAAACTGCATTTTGAAGTTTATTGGGTATAATCTCATTCAGTTGACTCACATTGAAGCGCTAAATAACTTTCCAAAATGGTGCTATACCTTATCTACCAACAACCATATGTATAACAATGAGTTGAATAAAACCATGTGTAGCGGAATTATGAAACCTTATTTAGTTTTTGCCCAACTGGGCGGAAATACTCGCCTGTATCGTGAATGATGAGGAAGCATACCAAATCAAAGCTGCGATCTCTAAGTTCCAGTCCGCGCTGGCGTACCGTGGCTATGCGCCACGGTAGATCATGAATAAAATCGGAAGGATCTGGGAAGATCTTTCCGGTTATTTATGAAGTCTAATTTACACTATTGAATAGCTTATATTCTTGCATTTTATATTTATTATTGCGTCTGTAAATATAATTTCATGCATTAAGAAATTATCACTTGATAATAATATTTCATCAATTAGCCAATCTCCATGAGAATAATCATCATCAGGCCACTCACATTTTTTCTTTTCAATAGAATAAGTAAATACATTAGAATAAAATAATTCTATAGTATTTTCATAGGCACCTAATAACGAGATATGAATATTGTTTACTCTAAAGTCCCCCAAACTCTCTTCTAAAATGGATAAATTTTTTATTCTAGAATCGTGAGGGCATCTCTTATCACTATGATCATAATGCCAACTTGCTCTCATAAATTGCAATGCTTCGTCAGGAATAAACTCACTCACATTATTCACATAATCAGGATAACCTGAACTATCCATTGTATATCCATCTTTATTCTCAATGAGTTTTATTATTTCCATAGTATCATTAACATCCCGCACGTCGGTTATTTCTGATTTTTTCAGAATATTCTTTAATAGATTTCCTGCTACCAGGAGTGCCTTTCTGAGGAAGTTTTCCTATTTTTCTCAATTCATCAACAGAAATACCGTTTAATGTATCAGAAACATTTTTAGGAACTTTAACCTCATTCGCGATAGTTCCATGCTTATTAAAGAAGCCATCAGGCCCATATATACCAACCTCTTTTCCGCTTGGAGCGTATACATGAATTTCAAATGAAGTTCCACTACCAACATTAAATCTATCTATTCGTCCTTTGTAGCCGTCAGGCAAAGATAATGGTGCTTTAGGGACCAACCCCCAAGGGTCGATCCACATCATTGGATTGGGGGCATACTGATATAAGTTCAGGCCCCCTGCCAACCCGATCGGGTCAGGCGTTATAAACCGGCCAATTTCCGGCGCATAATACCTGAACGTATTAAAATGCAGCCCGGTTTACTCGTATCATCCTGATACTCGCCCTTTCAGGGTAGCGCTACGCGCTATTCAAATTTGTTCCCAACAAATTTGTCTTTGTCAAAATATTGTCCCGTATAGCGCAGATTTTTCCTGAAACGTGAGATGATAAAGCTGCGTATGCAGGAGATGATTAACAACTACGGCACGAGATAACCATGAAGCACAGTGGGAAGCTCTCTTCGGGCTCCCCGTCTGATTTAATCTAAGAAGTCATCTTCTTCGAGATAGTAGATCACAGCCTCTAACAGCTCATCACGGGTTACATTGGGGTGATGTTTCAGTTTGTTGTCGATAATATCTAAGAATGTTGCATATTCCAGCCAACCTTTATATTTATCTTCCATTTCATCCATATCTTCCTCTTCATCTCTCGTTTCAGGAAGATAATAATTTGCATTATTAATACAGTTGATTTCATTCATAAAATCAGAGTCAACAAAAAAATACCATGCTTCTGGGCGCTCTTTATAGATGGACAGCAACCCATCAAAACCTTTGATTGTCCGCATTTAGTGTTCCCCCTTAACGACATCCATTGCCACCACCCCACTTTTTTCGACCGCCTGAACCATCGGGGTGATAAACTTTATGATAAGAATTATGATCTTTACGATCAACTAAGCTTAACTTGCCTGATTCATTTTCATGATGCCAAGTCATTCCCGTAGGAGCATCACCTTTGAAATTACCACGGCTACTAGGCTGGACATGCTCTACTGTTCCGGGATATTTAGTTTGTATCTCACGCCTGAACTCTGGATCAGTCTGTAAGCGTTTATAGACGGATTCATTACCCCGTTTAAAATGCTGACGATCGGATAACTGGTATTCAGATGGATTCAGGGTGTGTTCATGGAACACATGGTACTTCCCTAAACCCCGCTGACCTTCCCCTTTGTATAACCCCCAAGGATCAATCCATGTCATCGGATTGGGCGCATAGGTATACAGGTTCAATCCACCGGCTAAGCCGATCGGATCAGGCGTTATAAACCGGCCAATTTCCGGCGCATAATACCTGAACGTATTAAAATGCAGCCCGGTCTCTTTGTCAAAATATTGACCGGCATAACGCAGGTTTTGCCTGAAATTATAGCTTGTCGATGACAGGGCCGGATCGGTGAAGTAAGCCAGCGGCGGGCCATCCAGTTCACCAAAAATGTGATATTTTCCCGCCCACGCAATTTTCCCGTCCTCGTCCGTGACTTCCAGCGGCGCACCGTTGATATCGGTGTGGTACCAGAAGTAATTGTGCCTGGCTCCCCGTGTGACGATGCTGGCCAGCGGGGTGTAGCTGTCATGGGATTCATAGCAGTAGGTCTGGGTTTCGCCACTTTTCGTGTCACGCTCCTGCAACAGCCGCAGACCATGCCAGACAAAATCAGTTTGTTCATAACGCGCCAGTCCATCAATCCCGATTTTTACCCCCTTGCGGATACGCCGCCCAAGGGCATCATAGTGATAACGTGCCGTTGTGTTGCCGATTTTCGCCACCGTCAGGCGGTTGTCGCCATCATAGCAGTAATCCTGGGTTCCCCGGCGGGTAATATTGCCGTGCGGGTCGTGCTCATAGCGCCATTCCCGCCAGTAGCTCAGACGGTCGCCCTGCGGCGTCACCGCTTTAGGGACCCCCTGCTCTTCCGCTTCCTGTTCCAATATCGACTGCGGTTGATCCAGCAGGTTATCCGCCCGGTCATACCACAACATATCCTCATAAGCGCAGCCCTGACGCGTCACTTTTTTCAGGCGACTTTCAGAGTCATAAAGATAGTCAACTATGCCCCGGTAATGATCTTCCATCATCTGCAATTCGTCCTGAGGGCCGTAGACCCACGCCCGCCACGGCTTGCCCTCACTGAGATAGGGCAGGGGCTCGGCATCGACCTGTTTCAACGGCAGGCTGTACTGGTGGATACAGCGCCCCAGCGGATCATAATCGCGCAGCTGGAACAGTTTGCCCTGCGTGCGGCGGGTTTCACGATGCAGCCGGTCACGCTCAAATTCAGTAAGGAGTGTCTGTTCATGCCGGATCGCACTCAGGTGACCGGAGCCGTAGTAGAGCCAGCTTAAGGTGCCGCCCTGTGGCAGCGTGAGGGCGGTCAGGTTATCCAGTTCGTCATAGCTGAACTGGAGGACGTCGTCGCCGTTCTGCTCGCGAATAACCCGCCCCAATGCGTCATAGTCAAAACGCACGGTGTTGGGCTCTATTCCCAGTTGTTTGCCGTTGTCGTTCGGTTCACGGCTAGCCTCCAGCAGCCTGCCCATGCTGTCCCACCGGTACTGGTAAGTGTCTGTGTAAGTTTCCCGCTGGATCAGCCGACCGGCCGCATCATAATGCTGGTGTACCTGCCGTTCCGGGTACTGGAACACGCGGTCACCCATACGCCGTTCGGCGCTTAATAAGCCCGCCGCGTTGTATTCGTACCGGATGAGGGTGTCGTCAGGACGGATTTCTTCGATTAAGCGCCCTTCGGCATCACGGTTCAGCCGATAGCGGTCATCGTTGGCGTTGTCGAGCTGTATCAGATGGCCCTCGGGACTGTACTGATAGCGAATTTGACGTTGTAAACGGTCCGTCGCACAGACCACCTGACCTAATGCATTGTATTCCCAGGCGCGGGGCGCATTCTCATTACGCTGGTGTTGGGTTAGCTGACCCGCGCTGTCCCATGCCAGGTGTTCTGTGGAATCGTCAGGATAGGTGATGAGGATTAACTGGCCGCTATCGTTATAGTCATAACGGGTCGTTTCCATCAGCGCGTTGGTAAAGCGGCTCAGTCGGTTCTCATCGTCGTAGCGCCATGTGCTGCTTTGCCCGGAACAGTCGGTGTGGCGCGTCAACTGCCCCTGACCATTCCACGTAAAATGGCTTTCCCCACCTTTGGCATCAGTCACTTTGTAGGGACGCGCCGTATTATCAAAGACGTAGTGATAACGGGTAGTTTGCTTCAGCGGCGAGGTTTCACTGATCAGCCGCCCAAATTCATCGTAAGCCAGCGCCGTCTCGGTACCATCCGGCCAGAAGATAACAGTGAGCCGGTCGGTATCATTCTGGTACTGCCAGCCGGTCTGGTTGCCGTTGGCATCGGTGAAGCTCAGCTGACGGCCGTGCTTGTCCCATTCACTCAGACGGGTGTGCCCGTCCGCATCTTTGTAGCCGTTCGGCAGGTCAAATTCATCCCACAGGATATGGTGCTCCGTGCCGTTGCGGTCGAGGCAGTGGATGATGTGGCGCGCGTCGTTGAGATGCCAAACCGTGCGGGTGCCGTCGTGCCAGTGCGCCGTGCGGGTGAGGTTCTCATCGTCGTATTCCAGCCGGTAGCCCGCACCCTCGCTGGTTTGCCGGGCAATGACCCGCCACAGCCCTTCGGCTGTCTGTGCCCACTGGTAATCACAGCGCAACCCCCGTCTGTCCTGATGCCATGCCATCACGCCCTGTTTCGTCCAGCCGAACTGACGCTGGAGAAGGTCATTGCGATGGCTGACCCCCGTCAGTTGGGCGTGCTCATTATAATGGTAACGGCAAAGCTGAATACGATGGCCGTCGCGCAGTTCGCGCCAGACGGCGGTAAGACGGGAGACAGGTTGGTTATCGTTTTCCATCATTACGTAATCGCAGTGCAGGTTCAGACCGCCATGACCCGTGATGCTGACCATCCGGTTCTGCTCATTATAATGAAAACGCTGTTCGTTACCGACATTATTGCGGATGTGGCTCAGGCGGCTGAGGCCGTCATTATCAAAAGCCGTATAGTGATAAACTAATTCGCCTGCATCACGAATTTCCCATTTGCCCTCTTCCGTGTGTATCAGGTCGCTTTGAGCCTCAGGGCAAAAACAGCGATGACCTGCCGGCACGTCAGGAAAGGGTACGGTATCCCCGGCAGGGGAACGCCAGAGCAAGCCGCCTTCCACGCGCGTGAGATGGCTCTCCCAGAACAGGCTCCAGCCCCGACCCAGTACGCTGTCATACTGATAACGGCTCAGGTAACTACGCTGCCAGTAGAGCGGTAATTCAGCATCAAAAACGAAGTCCAGCTCATCCTCATCGTTCAGGAATTTCTGACCGGCAATGACTTCCACCGGGTTCGTCAGAATACCCGCGACAGGCGCAGCCACGGCAAGCGCCCCCAGCCGGCAGACGATTTTGCGGATTTTTGCCGCGCCCGGTATCTTGTTAAACAGCGTCTGCAACGCGCCGGGGCCTTTGGCTGCCGCGCCGCCGAAACTGATTAACCCGGCTGCAAACATGGTTAAATCGGAAACGGTATACGCCCATTGGGGGATTTCCGGCACAATCTTTGCTGTCTGCGCCGTCCCGCCGCCGATGAAGACATTCGACGAACCGGTCATGACCGCTGCATCACAGACCGTTTTGTCTCCGACCCGCACCGCAGGATAGCCATTGATGAAAACGGAAGCAGAGCCTTCTGCCATCTGGCGCAGGCCATTCTCTTTACTGCACTCTACTTGGCTGCGTGTCGCGATAGCAGCGGGTTGGTTGTTGATAAAGACATTGGGGGAGCCTCGCGTGATTTCCCCGCAGGGACTTCGCGACGAGGCCCCCTTAGAGACGCAGGCGTCACGCGCCATGTCGCCTAAATATCCCGCCGCCATGCCCACCACAACGGCGGCGCCAATCAGCAAAACGCCTACCCCGAGACAGGATGTAGCTAATCCGGCGATAAAGAGAGCCCCCGACAGAATTCCCCCGGCAGCGGAAATTAATGAACCGATGACGGTGCCCGCAACCAATCCCGCCATGACGCTGGAATGGCCTATCGTGTCCCCAACTCGCGCGGCTTCTGGCATAACGTCTCCCCCCTAGAATTGGAAACTTTTCAGGCAGTCATCCAGCCACTGCCGTTGAGCATCGGTGAACGCCTGCTGGGATGACAGGGTGAAAATCAGCGCTTTTTTCTCATTCAGCAGAAATACCGCCTGATATTGATAAACTTGCTGCCCCTTTTTGGGCCGATAACGGGAAAGCAGCGCCATGCCTTGCAGCCGGTTATCGCCCAGCGTTGCGGGTTTTTCTTCCAATAATTGCCAGTTGCGCAGACCATTTTTCAGCAGATCTTTTTGGCGGGTGAGGTAACTGGGGAGATCTTCGCCTTCAACCAGCTTATCACGCGCGATATTTAGCGCGGGCGCATCGGGCGCGATGAGGATGTTTACCGTCTGTTCCTGATAGCCTGCGGGTAACAGAATGCTGCCTTCAGTGAACCGACAACGTGCTTGATTGTCCATCTTTCTTTTGTCTTATATAGGAATGCCGAACATAGCAACAACATTGATAATCCTGATTAAACAGATTCAGGGGGTACTCCCTGCTCTGTCATCAATAAATTTATACAATCAATAATACTGTCCGTTTAATATTCAGACAAAAAGATATAACAAAAAATCGGCTATGTCTTGATTGTTAGGTGAATTAATACCCAATTAATTTAATTAAATGCGATACGAATCACAAAACAATGCCAATAATCGTGCTGAAAATCCGTCTTAATCAGCTAAATCACTACAATTTTATTCAATAAATTTACCTTGCCCGGTTTATAGACCTTGCATTAATCACCAGATAAGTTTAACTCTGCATTTTTTATGATATTGAAAAAAATTATCTCTGTTTAAGGATGGTCAGTCAGAGGCACACAGATTCAAACTCATTTTTTTGGGTTGGAATGTGTAGACAATCAAATTTAAATAGCAACTAAAACCAGAATCCTTTGGTTTTTCATCAATTGCTGGCGAACCCGTTCTGTTGATCTAACGTCTTCTCCAGTACATAACTCATACCCGGACGGCTATCTGCTTCCACAATGGCATTTAGATTTAAAACCAGAAAGAGTAAAGGATATGCTAATGGTATTAAATCAAAGTCCATTTCTTTAATGGTTTTTAATACTGTTAAATATTTTTATCCTTTTTTGCTGCTAATCAGGTTTAATCAAAAGACTTATCGGCTTTTTTTAACAATTATCTTTGATTTTTCGAAAGCCTCTTGTAATCATGCAAAAATGTAAAATCTTTTTTGAGAAAACTTTTTAATGCGGCTAATCCTGTTAAATGTTTTTATATAATATTCCTGTTATTTGGTTAACCCAGTTATTTTGTCACCTTATTAATCAATTTAAAACCCATTTTTCCTAGTGTTTTCTCTTTCAATACCAGTATAACATCAAGTTTTTTACCCGCTTTAAAAAAGCTTTAATCATTGATTTTCACCTTTAATGATTAAAGTTTTATCTGTTTTTTCATCGCAAACTTACGCTTTTTTCCCGATTTTAAAACCACGTTGACAGCTAAAAAATGGCGTTCCTTAACACTTGTTTTATCATTGATGAAAACTCAGCAGTGATAATCGAAACGCTAAAAGTCAGTAATCTAAGAACCTCATGTGATGACAATCACTTGACAGCCAATGCTTACATTCAAATAATAATCATTATCATTTTCACGAGTTATTGGAAATCATCATGGCAATCCAGAAAGCCATATCTGAAATTGATAGTTTTGCTCAACAATTTTACGTTGAACATCATGACTGGTTATACAACTGGCTACACCATAAAGTCCCTTGCCCCTGTCAAGCTGAAGATCTCACTCAGGACACTTTCCTGAACGTTATATCAAGTTCAAATTTGTCAGAAATCCGCCAACCACGGCCTTTTCTGGCGACCGTGGCCCGATGTTTGGTTGCCAACTATTACCGTCGAAGAAAGACCGAAGAGAGCTATTTGGAATATATAAACTCCACACCAGAAATGACCATGCCTTCTGCTGAAAACAGAATCGCCACATTTGAGCAGCTTAAAGAACTTGATATCACTCTGGATAAATTGCCAGTCCAGGTAAAAAGCGCTTTTTTGCTGGCACAGCTACAAGGTCTGCGTTATAGCGAAATAGCTGATCAACTTCAGGTTTCTTCCAGTTCAGTAAAACAATACTTGCGACGAGCACATAACAAATGTAAAAAAATTCAAATTCTCACTTAAAATTCAAAAAACCGTGTTACATTCAAAATTGATTTCATGATGAAATCATTAATAAAGTTAATTATTTTAACTTAACTATAATTAGATTTTATGGAGAAAACGATGCGACACGGAATTACTGCTGCAATCCTACTTTGCTGCTCTGCCAGCGCTTTCGCAACAACACCACAAATTATCGCTCATCGTGCTGGTACAGGTGATGCGCCTGAAAATACCGAGTACGCAATTTCTAACTCCCTGGAGAATAAAGCAGATGCTATTTGGATTACTGCTCAGCTTTCAAAGGATGGTATTCCAGTACTCTATCGTCCATCAGACCTAAATAGCTTGACCAATAAAAGCGGACTCGTCTCTGTTTATAAAGCAAGTCAGTTGGCTAAATTTGATGCCGGTTACAAATTTGGCTCTGATGGTCATCATCCATTCCGTAATAAAGGATTAGGTATTCCAACATTAGAACAAGTCTTAAAAAAATACCCAGATACTTTCTTCTATATTGATCTGAAATCACCGAATGCAGATCCAGCACAGCAAGCCAAAGCACTAGAAAAAGTACTAACCAAACAAAAAGCGCTTGCCCGTACCCGTTTCTATTCCACTAACGAGACTTACCTTAACGCATTACCAGCAATAATTCAGCGTTTTGAAAGCCGTGATAAAACTCGCACCATGCTGGCAAATATCACAATCGCTCACCAATGTGATATCCCTGCAAATACCGACACCACTCGCTGGTATGGTTTGGAAATGCGCCGTAACGTAGAAGTTGTTGAAAAATACACTCTTGGTGAAGCACGTTCTAAGTCAGTATTATCATGGGATAAAGAAGCAATGGAATGTTTCCGTGCTAAGGGCGGCGCGAATATCATTCTCTTCGGCATTAAAACTGAAGAAGATTTCAAACAAGCTAAAGAGCTTGGCGCCGATGGTGTGCTGGTAGATTCTCCCAAACTGTTCAGTACCTTTAAAACAAAATAAGCATTGGGGGTTCTCAAAAAGAAACTTCTCCAGTCACTATTTTGTAGGAACACTTTTTCCTATCAGACAAAACCCTATATAAGCAGAACCCGCAATTTTTTGCGGGTTTTTGCTGCTGAGGTGTCTTTTCTAAACTCAAGATAAGATTTTTAATAATCAATCCCCAATTTCTTTAAGCGTGAGATCAATGTCGTTGGGTTCATTCCCAATAAATTTGCTGCACCGTCATCACCAAAAATTTTCCTTTTGCATTGTTTAACGGCAAGAGAGAAATTTTTAATTTCCAACTCTTTCAGTTGTTGCATGGTCAGCACGTCTTCAATCTGTTGAAGTTTATTGTGAATATTCTGATACGTAGTTTCATTTTGCTGTTGATCTTGCTCTAGCAAATATTTAAAAGAAACCGTGCCTTGTTTCGCTATAATTAGTGCGCGTTCAATGACGTTTTGCAATTCACGAATATTGCCAGGCCAGTCATATTGCTGTAATTCTAAAATATGCTTTCGTGAAAATGGTAGATAATTAATTTTACGCTTGTCACAAATCAACTTAGTAAAATTCCTAACCAAAAGTGGGATATCTTCTTTACGGTCACGTAAAGCCGGTGAGTAAATCGGGAATACATTTAAACGAAAATACAAGTCTTCACGAAAGCGCTTGTGTTTAACTTCTTCTTTTAAATTACGATTGGTAGCAGCAATAATCCGCACATTCACATGTCGCGTTTTTTCTTCTCCAACCCGCTCAAAGGTTCCTTCCTGCAATACACGCAGCAATTTACTTTGTAGCTCGATAGGAATTTCGCCAATTTCATCTAAAAACAGTGTACCTTGGTCTGCCAATTCAAAACGTCCGGCACGGTCACGCACAGCCCCAGTAAATGCACCTTTGACATGTCCGAAAAATTCACTTTCAAACAATTCCGAAGGAATAGCGGCACAGTTGACCCGAATAAGTGGTTGCTGTTTACGGTGACTAGATTGGTGAATAGCACGGGCAATCAGTTCTTTGCCTGTACCTGATTCACCATAAATCATCACATTGGCATCGGTTGGAGCGACCACCTTGATTTTTTCAATAATCTGTAAAATGGATTCACTACTGCCAATAATTTCGTGGTATTGATTTTCTTGTAAAATTTCTTCTTGCAGATATTCATTTTGCTGTTCCAGTCGGCTTTTTAAATCTTGCAGCTCTTCAAGGGCATGGGTTAGTTGTTTTTCGGTATTTAGCCGCTCGGTAATATCACGGAACACCACTACCGCGCCAATAATTTCACCATCACGAATCACTGGGGTACTAGTAAATTCTACTGGAAAGCAACTGCCGTCACGGCGCCAAAAAATTTCCTGAATACCTTCATGCACAATACCGTCATGGACCGCTGCATAAATCGGGCACTCTTCTTCAGGATAGGGGTCGCCATTTTCATGGGTATGGTGATGAATCTTATGGATATTGTCACTCAATACATCTTCTGGTTGCAGCCCCAACATTTTAGCCCCAACAGGGTTAATAAAGGTACACAAACCTTGTTTGTTAATACTGTAAATGCCGTCGCCAACTGAACTCAGTAATAAATGCTTGCCTGTGTCGGAATCAATAAATAGCTCTTGTAAGGCTTGCGATTCTTTTAATTCTCTGAGGATAACTTTATCGGCATTTTTATTGAATTGGCGTAGTTCTAAATCTTTGATATCCACTAGCGACCATATCAGCAAGGTTTTGTTTTTATAGGGCAATGAAATGGAAGTAATATCCAACTGGATTCTTTCACCATTTTTATCAAAAACATACAGCTTATTGTTCCAGGCCCAACCGTTTACCAAAGCTTCTTCGGTAAATGCCATAAGGTATGGCAGTTGTTTGCAATGACCAAAAATAGAAGTCACCGTTTTTTGAATAATTTCATGACGTTCATATCGTAATAGTTGAGCAGCACTGATATTCACATCAATAAACTGGTTTTGGTGTGGGTCCAACACAATTAATGCCTGTGACGTGTGTTCAAACACCAATGGGCGAATCGAGTTTTCAGAAACTACCCAGTCAGAAATAAAGTCAGTCGTATTCATACTATGAAGTTTCATAATTTAAGCTATGAAATTTCATAATACTACGAAAAATCCTAATTCCCTAGCAGTTCAATTTCTCTCCATGAAAAATGTTTTTATAAAATTTAAATGATATTTTTCAATGTGATAGAAATTAACTTCCATTCCAAAATATAACTTGGCACAACTCTCGCAATAATTTCTCGCAAGAGTACAGACAAACTACATGTTGGTTCATTCCCAAATAACATTGAACTAGGAGTTGGTTATGCCAAAGATCGATATCGAACAATATAAAGACGGTGATTTTCTTGTTGATTACGAAGAAAAAGTGTTTGAGGACGTCAAAGCCCAGCCAGGGGAAAAAGCATTAGTGACTTTCCATACTGTTGCATTTGAAGGCTCTATTGGCCTGATCAATGTATTACAGGCAAAGCGTTTATTACGCAAAGGCTTTGAAACCAAAATCCTGCTTTACGGCCCAGGCGTGCAGTTGGGTGTACAACGAGGTTTTCCAACTTTAGGAGCGGAAGCTTTTCCGGGTCATTTAGCCGTCAACAATCAGTTGAAAGCCTTTATGGAAGAAGGCGGCGAAGTCTATGCCTGCCGTTTTGCGTTGCAAGCGTTGTATGGTCAAACCGAAAAAGCGCTTATTCCGGGAATTCGTCCCATTAATCCATTGGATGTGATGGATTTAAAGCTGCTGATGCGTCGCGACAATGCCTTGATCATTGATACCTGGACCGTCTAAGAAAACATAAACTATGAGGGGGATAAGGTTATGAACCGAATAATTAAAGCTGCCGCAGTGCAATGTAGCCCAGTGCTTTATAGTCAAGCCGCCACGGTAAAAAAAGTCTGTGACATTATTTTAGAGCTTGGAAAACAGGGAGTGCAATTTGCAGTCTTTCCTGAAACCGTCGTGCCTTATTACCCCTATTTTTCCTTTGTACAGCCGCCATTTGCTATGGGTAAAGAACATCTAAAGCTGTTGAATGAATCGGTGGTTGTACCTTCCGAAGCAACCTCAGCGATTGGTCAAGCCTGTCTTGAAGCCAGCATGGTGGTATCGATTGGCATTAATGAACGTGCTGGCAGTACGATTTATAACGCGCAACTGTTATTTAATGCCGATGGTTCAATCATTCAGCATCGCCGCAAAATTACCCCAACTTACCATGAACGAATGGTGTGGGGGCAAGGTGATGGCAGTGGTTTACGTGCCATTAATTCTGCTGTGGGGCGTATTGGTTCGTTGGCATGTTGGGAACATTACAACCCGTTGGCGCGTTTTGCCTTAATGGCAGATGGTGAGCAAATTCATGCCGCTATGTTTCCCGGTTCGTTAGTAGGACAAGTCTTTGCCGATCAAATCCGCGCAACCATTCAACACCATGCTTTAGAATCCGGCTGCTTTGTGATCAACGCCACCGCATGGCTGCATCCCGAACAGCAACAGCAAATTATGCAGGATACTGGCTGTGATATCGGTCCAATTTCAGGGGGATGTTTTGCCGCTATCGTTTCTCCCGAAGGCAAGCTGCTGGCTGAACCCATCACACAAGGTGAAGGTTATTGCATTGCTGATCTGGACTTTAATCTGATTGATAAACGCAAACGCATGATGGATTCGATTGGACACTACAGCCGACCTGAATTACTCAGCTTACTGATTGATCGTCGTCCAACACAGGTATTACACGAACTGAAAGTTGAAACATCAGCTCAAAGTCATCTCGAAAAACTCTCAAAACTTAATGAAGAACATGCCGAAACCGTATTGATGTAAACCCAATCGATAGGGGGTTAAAGATGTCTGCAATACAACTATTAACCGGTTTGCAACTATTAACCGATTTGCAATGTAATGGTCTGAACTGGGAAGGCGATTTTGGCTTGTCCCGTAAAGGTGGCGCAGGGCCAAGCGATCATAAGGCGCTAAGCCTTGGCGGGCAGACCATGATGATTCCTGTGCTGAACCTTGCAGCACAAGACTCTCCCTATACCGCAAAGCCTGAACCACACTCTGACAAGGTAATTGTTTTTAAAAACCGGATTCCGGTGGCAACCTTAACTGCACCTGCACGACCACGTTTTTACGATTTAAAAACCGCAGAAGGCATTGCCTACGAACAAATTGCGACCTTACATAGCCGTGATGTGTTGGCGACAACCGTGTTACAGCACTGCATTCGTATGAAGGACAAGGCAACTGCCTGCCAATTTTGCTCAATTGAGCAATCTTTAACAGAGGGTCGAACCCTGATCCGCAAACGCCCGGAACAATTGGCTGAGGTAGCGAAAGCGGCCGTTGAGCTAGATGGTGTCAAACAAATGGTGATCACTACAGGTACGCCAAATACGGGAGATCGTGGCGCTAAAATTTTATATGACTCCGTTAAAGCGATTAAAGCGCAAGTAGATTTACCGATACAGGTACAGTGCGAACCGCCTGACGATTTTGCATGGTTTCAACGTTTAAAAGATGCAGGAGCGGTATCGATTGGCATGCATCTTGAAGCGGTAAGCGAGCGTGTACGGCAGAAAATTATGCCGGGCAAAGCCGAAGTATCGTTGGAAAAATACTTTGCGGCATTTGAAGCAGCCGTTGCGGTGTTCGGTCGAGGACAGGTCAGTACCTACATTTTGGCAGGTTTGGGCGACACTGAACTGGAAATCGTGGAGATGACCGCCAAACTGACTGAAATTGGGGTATATCCATTTGTGGTACCGTTTGTGCCGATTCGAGGCACGCCATTAGAGCATCACCCTAAACCTGATCAAGCTTTTATGCAGTCGCTCTATCCGAAAATCGGACAGCAACTCAAACAACATGGTTTGAACTCAGAAAATACTCAAGCCGGCTGTGCCAAATGTGGCGCCTGCTCTTCGCTGAAAGCGTATGAATAAGGAGAATGTGATATGGAACTTTCTCACCATCCCTGGCTGCTTGAACTAAATAAAGGGCTGAAACAATTTGTTAGCGATGACATTGCCATCAAAATTGTGTCGGAAGATTGGGAACGTCGCCAATATTATCGTTTGCGTGAAATGACCTTTCGCGATGAACAGAAAATCTTGCAACAAGATCGTGACGAATACGATGTTAAAGCATTAGGCATTGTCGCCATTGGAAAAATGTGTGGTGAGCATGACCGCGTGATTGGCGCAGTGCGAATTTTCCCTGATGGCGAACAGACGTGGTATGGCGGGCGTTTATGCGTAGAACCTTTATATCGACGTCGTCATACCATTGGTAAAGCATTAATCAACGCAGCAGTATCGACCGCTAAAAACTTGGGATGCCGTACTTTTTTAGCCACCGTGCAAAGTCAAAATGAACACTATTTTCGAAGGTTGTGTTGGGATAGTTTGCATCAGTTGACCGTTGCTAACATTCCACATGTGCTGATGCAGGCACAGATTGAAAACTATCCATTACCGCATGTCCCGATGCAAGCCTATATGCAAAAGGAGACACAATGATGAAACTCAATCAATTACTCGAAATGTTAAAACATACACCTGCTATGCAGTCTAAGCAGGCGATTGCTCACAATATTTCAATCAACACAGTTTCAATCAACACAACTTGCCATGTGGATTCATTGGATAACTTATATGCCTATCCCGGAGATGACACGGCAGCAGTGCCGCTAAATGGTCAATATATATTGCACGCCTGTGAAGGCATGTTACCAAGCTTTGTTGCCAATCATCCTTATTTTGCCGGATGGTCAGCGGTCATGGCGAATATTAGTGATATTGCCGCAATGGGTGGTCGGGCATTATCAGTGGTGAACAGTTTTTGGCATACCCGTAGCGAACATGCCCAATTGTTAAT
This sequence comes from Photorhabdus sp. P32, assembly GCF_038085095.1. Classification (NCBI taxonomy): domain Bacteria; kingdom Pseudomonadati; phylum Pseudomonadota; class Gammaproteobacteria; order Enterobacterales; family Morganellaceae; genus Photorhabdus; species Photorhabdus sp. P32. The sequence continues at coordinate 15,278 of NZ_JAZGJN010000266.1, forward strand.
GCAAGGTATGCAAGATGCCTGTCGTGCTTATGGCGTGCTACTGGTCGGCGGACATACCAACCTTGGCGTGATTTATCAGCCCACTTTATCAGTTGCGATTCAAGGCATAGCGCGAAAACTGCTCTCGGTGTTGCATGTCAAACCACAACAAAAAATTCTGATCGCTTTAAACCTGAAAGGGCAATTCCACCCCAATACCACTTATTGGAAATGCTTTGAACGGGTGTCTGACCGCATTTTACAGTCACAAATTGCCTTGTTACCGCAATTGGCGGAAGCAAATCTGGCTCATGCCGCCCGTGATATCAGCAATGCCGGTATCTTAGGCAGTTTATTGATGCTGCTCGAAGCTACAGCATCGGGGGCACATATCAACTTAGATGCCATTCCTAAACCTGAGAATGTGGATTGGTTTAAATGGCTCCAAATCTTCCCCAGTTTTGGTTTTTTACTGACGGCCGAGGCAAATGAATGTGAAGAGATTATCGAGCTGTTTCACCGTCAGGGCATTGCCTGCGCGGTGATTGGTGAAACCAATGTCAGTGGTGTAGTTGCCGTGCAGCAACAGCAGCAATACGGCATATTTTGGGATTTTAACCGCCAAATGTTCACCGGTTTTTGTTATGTCGATGCTTTAAAAAAATTACAAACTCAATCCGTACAGATTAAACCTAAAAATCAGCAGGAGTCGATGTTATGCCCAGTGTGAATTTTACTGTGAAATGGCCTAATGGGGAGCTGATTCAATATTACTCCCCCTCAACGGTGATTTATGAATATTTGTCCATCGGTCAGCGTTACCCAAGTATGCAATTCTTACATCAGGTTGAAAATGGCCTGCATGCCGCCTCGGAAAGAGTACGGGCGCGTTATGGCTTTTTCTGTAGTTCGGCCGCGGACAATCTGGCGATAATCAAACGCCAAGCCAAATTCTTCGGGTTAAATCCGGAAGATCACATTGAAGTTATTGAAATGAAGAATGAATGAGAGGGATATTCCATGTTAAGTATCCAAAATCAAATATTACAGCCAAATTATGACGTGGTGATTATTGGTGGTGGTCAGGCAGGTTTATGTATCAGTCACTATTTACAAAAAGCAAGCATTAACCATGTAGTATTGGAAAAAGAATCCGAGTTAACCCATAGCTGGCGCCATAAACGTTGGGATAATTTTACCTTGGTGACACCGAACTGGCAGTGTCTATTGCCTGAACATCCTTATCAGGGAAACGACCCTGACGGCTTTATGAAAAAGCATGAAATTGTGACATATCTTGACGAATTTATTGAGAAAATTAATCCTCCCGCCATTTTAAACATTCAGGTAGAAAATGTGAAAAAAGTGGCAGCACATGAATTTGTCATTGAAACCAATCACGGCGCAACCACAGCCAAACAGCTTGTCATTGCGGCAGGCGGGTATCACACCCCGATTTATCCAAAATTAAGCGATACCTTGCCTCAACATGTGAAAGTGATGCATTCGGAAGAATATTTAAATGTCGATCAACTGCCTAAAGGTGCGGTGTTGGTGGTCGGGTCAGGACAATCCGGCGCACAGATTGCCGAAGATTTACATCTGGCAGGCAAAAAAGTCTATTTATCGACAGGCAATGCGCCACGTTGCGCTCGCTTCTATCGCGGTAAAGATGTGGTGAAATGGCTGTTTGATATGGGTTATTACGAAACGACGGTCAAAAATCATCGTTATAGCGAAGAAGTACGTAACAGTACCAACCACTATGTCACAGGACGTGACGGCGGACGTGATATTGACCTGCGTAAATTTGCCTTAGAAGGTATGCAACTGTTCGGACATTTTGATGACTTTAAAGAGGGTCAATTCTGGTTTAAACCCAATTTATCAGAAAATCTGGACCATGCCGATATCACTTATAATCGCATTAATGCCTCAATTGATGAATATTTAGAGAAAAACAATATTACAACCAAAGAACCTGCCTCGGTGTATCAACCTGTTTGGCAGCCTGAGCAGGAAATCACACATATTGATTTAGCAAAAGAAAATATCACCTCAATAATTTGGTGTATTGGTTTTAGACCAGATTATTCATGGATTGATTTAGATATTTTTCAAGCCAATGGTTATCCAAAACATGACCGTGGTATTACCATTGATCCAGATGTCACGTTTATTGGTTTGCCGTGGTTATATACATGGGGTTCTGGACGTTTTCTGGGGATCGATCAGGATGCCGCCTATGTGGTACAACATATTGAACAACAAATAAGTCAGCAAAATATACATACATTGCCTACTTTAATTAAAGGTGCTAAATCTGAAATCAAAGATAAAAGAATATCGCAAATGTGAAATTCCTAACTTTGCCCGACAGAATATTTTTAAATTCTTATTTTTTCAATAAGAGTCTCATAAGGCATTTTACTTTTCAAACCACCATGTGGGTTGTAGTTGTTGTAAAATGCCTCCTACTCAACCAATTTAAATAGTGGATTTTAAACCGATAATATTTATAAGGAAGTTTTTTATTGAAAATATTTTACGGATAATGGCGGGTTTCAGCTTTCCTTTTAGCGAATTTTACGTTTCATAAAATACAGTTTCATTCTTAGCAATGAAATAAGGGAAAAATTAAACGCCAAATAAAAAACCAGTATTTTGTCAGCAAGTTTGATTTTAAAATCTGGAAAAAGTAAGTTTGTCATTAACCCAAGTTAGCATGCCAGATGTCACCCTTACTTGGGATATTCCTTCTACGCATTATTAAATCACCTCATTACCAACAGGATGAGAATTTAGATTGTCGGCTGTTGCTTCGTTGAAAGTGCGCACTTCTGTCTTATCAATTCCCTGCAACAATTCAGAGAGAGACTTCCTGCCTCTGGCAACTCTACCTGCTGGTTTGATGTTTATTCTGTCACCTAACGCTTTTACATTCAATTTTATACCTACGGCTCCACCCTGTTGACGTAAACATGTTATTGACATAATAACTTCCAATCAATGTGTAACTTTATCTTACATATTAACTGTATCACATAGTTTCACAAAGTCACCCTTTTCCCTTTAAATAAGGGCTCCAACAGAATTAGTAGAAAATAGTATGCTAAGCATTAGTATCAGTTTGAACTATACGTGTAGTGACCTGCAATCAATAACAGTTTTCGATTACAGGTCACTACAGATATAAGCTTATTTTAGTTCACCTAGATGCAAGTGGTGATGTATAATGCTACATACTTTACTTTTTTGAGGTTTATAACATGACATTGAAAAATCAATTGGCTGACTTACAGAAAAAAGCCAAAGAAAGAACTGTAAAAACTCAGAACATAGAGTATGACTTAGAGACATTAGTAAAAAAAATAGACCGTAAAACAATAAAGCTTAATCCTGATTATCAGCGCAGACATCGCTGGACAACGGAAGCTTCATCTCGGCTAATAGAAAGCCTAATACTTAACATACCTATACCTTATGTATATATATCTTTAGACGTTGATGTAGATGATGAAATCGATGATGAAGATGAACAATATAGATATTCAGTTATTGACGGCCAGCAGCGAATTACTGCAATATATGAATTTATGAAAAATAAATATCCTTTATCTGGATTAGAAGTATTATCTCCATTAAATGGCTCTTACTATAAAGATTTACCGCCATTCTTAATAAGAAGATTAGAAGAAAGAACCATTAAATGTCTAAGAATAGATTCAACTGTTGATTCACAAGTAAAATATGACATCTTTGAAAGACTTAACACAGGAGCATTAAAACTCGAGTCACAAGAGCTAAGGAATGCCATTTACAGAGGACCATTTAAAGATCTCCTAGTTGAATTATGTTTAAATAGTGATTTTAAAAAGACAACAAATCTGAGCGATAAAAAAATAGCAAAAATGGATGATCAAGAAATCATTCTTAGATTCTTTTCACTACATTACAAAGATGGATATAAAGACTATAAACCCGGATTTAAAAAATTCCTCAACGATAAAATGGAGCTTTTTAACGGATTAGATGAAAATGAACTAAAAGAAATGAAAGCTCTATTTGAAAATACATTCAAAAAGATTGTAAATAGCAATATTGACATACCATTTTCAAACTGGAGTAATAACAAAACAACTGGTAAAATAAAGAAAAAATCAAACTTTAATGTTGCTGTATATGACACAGTTTGCAGAATATATGTTTTAGGTAATAAAAAATTAACAAGAGAATCACTAACCGATTTCCTGTTCAGTGATCCTAGCTATGTAGAAGCTAATTCTGGAAGCTATAACGATATATCAAAGTTAAAAGCCAGAATGACTAAAGCTATGGAGTTATATAAATAATGAGAACGTTTACTGTCGACTATCTAAGTAAGCTTAATGCTCAATGGAGAGAAATTGATTACATAATTGACTTGGCAGATAAACACATACATAGCCACATTGATACATATAATAGCTTATGCCGTTCAGCTATGGTCTTATGTGTATCTCATATGGAAAATTTTTATAAGGAATTAGTGAAAAACTTCATTTCAGATATAGAAATAATGGATTTCAAATTACTTCCTGACGCAATGAAAAGGCAATTTTGTAGGAAATTTATCGGATATGACGAAAGCAGAGAAAATAATGAAAAGATAGTATCTCTAATTAAAGAATTAGAACAACATGGTAATTTCAAATTATCTTACGATGCGTTTCTTCCAAACAAAAATAAAAATCCAAAACCTAGCATTATTGAATCAATATGCGATAATTTAGGAACAAAAAAAATATTTAAACAGCTGAATGGAACAATATTTGATAACGTATTCTCTATGACTGATAAGGAAATAGAGCGATTCGAAAAAATCATAGATATAGCAGCAAAAAAAAGACTATCAAAACAAAATAAGTTAGATACATTTGCGTTAATAAGAAAAACACAGTCAACACAATCACAAGACAGAAGTCTTTGGGAATCATTTTTTGATAATATTAATACAAAAAGACATGATATTGCTCATGGTAATGTTTTTGACAACTCAACATCCACATTAGAATTAAGAACAATAAAAAACAAATGTAAGATATTTCAAAAAATTTGTATTTTCATTATATTTTCAAACCTTAACTAATATCTAATTGGGTTAATTATAGAAAATAGAAAAAATAATACTCTAAGCCAAGAGAGCATAAAATAATGCCCTACACTTTTTTATGCTCTCTAAAAACATCGATACACTGACATTAGCAGAGAAAACATCAGGAAAAACGGATTTTAAATTGATCAACAAAAATGATAAAGTTAACCCAATCACAAAAATATAAAATTATATTAAAATTCTTAATAGAGTTAACTTCATGACGGAAAAAGAACAATAACGTTTAGTCGGATCAAAAACGATTAAAGCAATGGGATTTAATTTTAATCCTATTGTCATCTCTTTTACTCTCTCTGTCTTTAAACTTAAAAAATCAAACTCCAGAAAAGGAAAACAGATAAAGGTTAAAAACACTAATATAAAGGGATCAAAATTTCAAATAAAAGACCGATTTAAATAAACAAATACACTTTTCAGATAAATCGTATTTAATCTAAATCTATTAAACATTAAAAAAGAATTTAAAACAAATCAGCAATTAATCTAATCTAATCTAATCTAAATAGGTTCATATTAAAGTGTTTTCCCGCCACTATTTTACGAAGAAAACCATGAAAAAGACAATAGATTACCTGAAAGAACATAAAATGGTATCTTATATCATCATGCTATTTACTCACTGATTTATGAAGATAAAACCATGATAATTAAACTAAAAAAACAGGCGTTTCTCTCCGAAAAAAGGATAAATAAAAAGGTAAATGGTTTCAATACCAACTGACCGTCGCCCAAAATATCACGATAGTTTTATTAACTGCTTTGAGTTTATAGCTATCATTTCATTTGTTTTAAGCTTTCCCCCTATCTTTCTATGTGGATTATAAATTATTATTTGGTATGTAAAAGAATATCCTGGATGTCTCCTAACACCTATGTAAAAGATATTAAGCTATGTGATTAATATTGTTGATTTTAATTTCTTCGTAACTGGGATAACTTTAGCATATATTTTGTAAAAGTATTTTTTAAACTAATTCCTTTGCAGGGAAAACTTCAAGATGAATTCACCTGATATCAAAAAAGGCCAACATGCTGCCTACGCTAAACATATAAAAACACAAAATATATGGTAACTCAACTCATCAGTCTATTATACAAAGGCTTTCTTTAAACGTGCCAATGAGTAGCACCATTACTGGTACTCTGATTCTTTCCCTCATACCGAACATAATATAATGAGCCAGATATTTATAATATTTGGCCCAGATTATTGAGGCTTTTAGGTGAAATCTTATAAACCTCTACCTTCATATAAAGCGACATATTTTCCGCAATAATCTAAATATTTATAACCTTTAAGATACCATCTAACCTCACCCCAATCATATATATTAGCAAAAGTGCCATTACCTTTTTAAATTGGGAATTTAATTTCTTATTTAAAAAAACTCCTCAAGCAATGTGAAGGGCTCCCTGTCGATTAAACCATTTTCAAAAGGCACAATTAAACAATCTGAATTTCACATTTATATGAATTTAGGTTGTGCTCTTTCTTTTGAAACCTTTGGTGATTATATTGACGAAAGGTATACTAGAAAAACCCCCTTCACAATAAACTACTTAATGTGAAGGAGGTTTTATCAAACTATCATCTCTACTTTTTATTTAATTTATCTCAAACTACACGAAATCTCCCTAAAAATTCGCTTTGCTCTCAATGAGTATTCAAGAAGGAGAATTCCGCAGATTTGTTAAACTCAGATAATCCGATGTTTCTCTAATTGAACCTGCCGCGCAGCCTCACGAGCCATACGTCTCTTACGAGCATCACAAGGTTCTGGACAATCACATACTTTCTCCACACCAATACTGCTTAAACCACCACAGCTCCCTTGTATGCTCTTACGTTTAATCATATAGCCCAACGACATTCCCGCAAAAGCCAGCAGGAAAAAGACGAAGGCTGCAATAAATACTTTCAGCACTGTCTTCCCCTTCTCATTGATTTTTCTGTAGGTATGGCTCAAAGGCTTTGCTATAACGCTCTTCAAAACCATTTTTCGTTTTTATAATCATAAAAACCGGGATACTCAGATTTTCTGCCACTTCCATCCCTTTTTCCGGCCCTAAAACATTCAGTCCAGTAGACAGACCATCGGCACTCATACAAGCCGGGGCAATCACCGTAATAGAAACTAAATTATGAGAAATAGGGTTCCCCGTTTTTGGATCAATCGTATGTGAATAGCGCACACCATCTTGTTCAAAGTAATTACGGTAATCGCCCGAAGTCGCTATCGACATATTTCCCGGCATTATCACTTCCTGAGCATTTTGCGCCATGCCGGTGTCAGATGGCTTTTCAATCGCAATCCGCCACGGCAGATCTTTACCATTATTACCTGATGTACGGACTTCACCGCCAATATCAACCATATAATCTCTGATATTCTGCGACTCCAGATATTCAGCAACAACATCTACGCCATAACCTTTAGCGATAGACGATAAATCGATATACAGCTCTGGAACGGTTTTAATCAGGTTATTACCTTCTATCACCAGTTTATCAATCCCAGTCCATTCACGGCGTTTTTCCAGTTCACTTGCAGAAGGTGTTTTCGTCACATGCCCCTCAGGACCAAACCCCCATAAATTAACCAATGGGCCAACCGTCACATCCAACGCGCCATCCGTCAATTTATTAATGTAGATCGCTTCTTTAACTACTTTGGCTGTCGCGGGTGATACCGGGAATGGCCGATCAATTTGGCGACTTTGATTAAAACGACTCAATTCAGAATCAGGGCGATATGTGGACATCTGGTCGTTAACCTCTTCCAGCAAACGATCAATATCTTTTTGCAGAACCTCTGGCGAAGGAGCCGACGAACCCGTGACAAATTTAATGGAATAGTAAGTCCCCATTGTTTGCCCACGAATATTTTTCTGCTCCAGACCATCGCATGCCGCCAGCAGCAGTACTGCAAATATTAACGCTATCCAGCCAGTTATCTTTTTACGCACAGTTAATTACTCTATTCCGAATTGTTAGCGCCCACAAAGTTGTGGGCGCCAGCCAGTCATTAAAATCAAACTATTTATGGCCTATCAGCCACCGAAATCATCCAGCATGATGTTTTCATCCTCGACACCAAGATCTTTCAACATCTTGATAACCGCGGCATTCATGACCGGAGGCCCACACATGTAGAACTCGCAATCTTCAGGAGCCGGATGATCCTTCAAGTAATTCTCATACAGAACATTATGGATAAAGCCGGTGTAACCATCCCAGTTGTCTTCAGGCAATGCATCAGATAGGGCTACATTCCAGGTAAAGTTTTCATTTTCAGCCGCTAGCTGATCAAAATCCTCGGTATAGAACATTTCACGTTTAGAACGGGCACCATACCAGAAGCTAATTTTACGCTTGGAATTCAATCGATTAAGCTGGTCAAAGATATGAGAGCGCATTGGCGCCATACCTGCGCCACCGCCAATGAAGATCATTTCCGCATCAGTATCTTTCGCGAAAAATTCACCGAACGGGCCAGAAATAGTCACTTTATCACCAGGTTTCAGTGACCAAATATAAGAAGACATAATTCCCGGAGGCGCTTCCGAATTTCTTGGCGGCGGCGTCGCAATACGAACGTTAAGCATGATAATACCGTGCTCTTCTGGATAGTTCGCCATTGAGTAAGCACGAACTGTCGGCTCTTTCACCTCAGAAACAAAGCGGAATAAATTAAATTTATCCCAATCCTCACGGTATTCCTCCGGCACATCATAATCCGCGTAACGAGCAGTATGTGGTTGAGCTTCAATCTGAATATAGCCACCAGCACGGAAAGGCACAACTTCCCCATCAGGGATCTTCAATTTCAGCTCTTTAATGAAAGTTGCTTTGTTATCGTTGGAGATAACTTCACATTCCCATTTCTTAACACCGAAGATCTCTTCCGGTAACTTAATTTTCAGGTCCTGTCTTACATTGACCTGACAAGCCAGACGACAGCCCTCTTTCGCTTCACGCTTACTAATGTGAGAAAGTTCTGTTGGCAGAATGTCGCCACCGCCATCTTTAATTTTTACGCGACACTGACCGCAAGAGCCACCGCCACCACAAGCAGAAGAGACAAAAATACCCTGGCTTGACAACATATTGAGTAATTTATCACCGGCAGGAGCGGTAAAACTCTTTTCCGGATCACCATTAACTTCAACCCTAATATCCCCAGTGTTAACTAACTTTGATTTCGCGAACAAAATCAGCGCCGTCAGTACCAACACAATTAGGGTAAACATCACTACGCCTAAAATTATTATATCCATGAACGCTTCTCGCCTTTATAACTGCACACCAGAGAAGGACATAAAACCCAATGCCATCAAACCCGTAGTGACAAAGGTGATCCCCAATCCTTTCAGACCTGCCGGAACATCAGCATATTTCATTTTTTCACGAATAGAAGCCAGCAGAACAATTGCCAACATCCAACCTATGCCTGAACCAAAACCATACACGATGGATTCAGAAAAGTTATAGTCACGCTGCGCCATGAAAGAGACGCCACCAAAAATCGCACAGTTAACGGTAATCAGCGGTAAAAAAATGCCGAGCGCGTTATAGAGTGAAGGGAAATAACGATCAAGGATCATTTCGAGAATCTGCACTAATGCAGCAATCACGCCAATAAACGTAATAAAGTTTAGGAAGCTGAGATCAACTCCTTCAACCAATGCGCCATCACGCAACACCAAGTTATACACCAGGTTATTCGCAGGAACGGAAATCCCTAAAACCACCGTGACGGCAATACCCAAACCAAACGCAGTTGTGACATTTTTCGATACTGCCAAAAAAGTGCACATTCCGAGGAAGAAAGCCAACGCCATATTCTCAATAAAGACGGCGCGGACAAACAGGCTTATAAAATGTTCCATGTTGTCAGTTACTCCTTATCAACCTGCGCCGGTTTCAACGTCCTCAGACCCCAAATCAGCATACCAATAATGAAAAACGCGCTAGGTGCTAGCAAGAACAAACCATTAGGCTGATACCAACCGCCATTTTGTACCGATTCCATCACGGTAATTCCGAACAGTTTGCCGGAACCAAACAACTCGCGCAGGAAACCAACCATGACCAGAATAACGCCGTAACCCAGACCATTACCGATACCATCCATAAAGCTCTCAATAGGTGGAGACTTCATCGCATAGGCTTCCGCTCGCCCCATCACGATACAGTTAGTAATGATAAGGCCAACAAATACAGACAACTGCTTGGAAATTTCATAAGCATAAGCCTGCAAAATCTGATCCACCACGATAACCAGTGATGCAATAATAGCCATCTGGACAATGATTCGCACACTGCCGGGGATGTAATGACGGATCAACGAGATAAAAAAGCTGGAAAAGGCAGTAACCAAGGTTACCGCGATTGTCATTACCAACGCCGTTTCCAGCTTGGTTGTTACCGCCAGCGCTGAGCAAATCCCCAGAACCTGCAATGCAATCGGGTTGTTATCCAAAAGCGGCCCAAGAAGGACTCGTTTTATTTCTTTACTATCAGCCATCTTTCAACGCTCCTTCGCGTACTTTTTTCAGGAACGGACCAAAACCGTTATCCCCTAACCAGAAATTAAACATATTCTGGACACCGGTAGAGGTGAGAGTCGCACCAGACAAGCCATCAACACCATAAGGGTCATCGACAGCAGCGCCGCCACGAACAATTTTGATCGCCGGCTTGCCTTCATCATTATACAGTTTTTTACCTATCCACTTTTTACGCCATTGTGGGTTATCCACTTCTCCCCCCAACCCCGGCGTTTCACCGTGCGAATAATAAGTGATACCACGGGCCGTTTTGCCGTCCACATCAACGGAGATAAAAGCATACATGACAGACCACAGGCCAGAACCATAAACAGGCAGCACGATTTCACGCGTTTTACCCTGCTCATTCTTCACCAGATAGATTTCGGCCATATTGGCGCGACGGCGAATTTTCGCCAAATCCTTTTCAGGCGGTAATGCAATACTCGTATCGTCACTGCGCAACGCATCGTTCAGGTTAAACTTGCCCTGACTGCTTTCAAGCGTTGCAGTATCCAGATTCAATAACTCAGTTTTAATACGGCTTTTGAACGTTTCTTTAACTTCATCGGCACTCATTTGGGGATTGAGTAGTCCAGCAACATCGAGGATATTACGCTGTTTATCCATCAATTTTTGTTCCTGTTGCTGAGATTTCAGCCCTACCGCAGAACCTGCTACAACAATTGAACAAACAAGACATAGCACAAAAACAACGATAAATGTTCTGCCGACGCTGTCATTATTTTTGGGTTTATCATTAGCCACGGGCTTTTCTCCGCTTAATATTGGCTTGCACGACCAGATAATCAAACAATGGCGCAAACAGGTTTGCGAACAGAATCGCCAGCATCATACCTTCTGGATATGCCGGGTTAACCACCCTGATCAGAACACACATCACACCAATCAGAATGCCGTACCACCATTTACCTTTATTAGTAAATGAAGCGGATACCGGATCTGTTGCCATAAAGATCATACCAAAAGCGAAACCACCCAGAACCATATGCCAATACCACGGCATAGCAAACAATGGGTTAGTAGTTGAACCGATAGCATTAAATAGGTAGGAAGTTGCAATCATACCCAACATCACCCCGGCGACAATGCGCCATGAAGCAATACGGGTAAACAGAATAATCGCACCGCCGATGAAAATCATCAACGTAGAGACTTCACCGATGGAACCAGGAAGATTGCCAATGAAAGCATCCATCCAGGTAATAGGTTGACCGGTAACGGTATTCACTAATCCCTGACTACCACCAGCCGCCCATTGGGATAACGGAGTCGCGCCAGAGAAACCATCAACCGCAGTCCATACCAAGTCACCTGAAATTTGCGCAGGATAAGCAAAGAACAAAAAAGCGCGGCCAGCCAGCGCCGGGTTCAGGAAGTTACGGCCTGTGCCACCGAAAACCTCTTTCGCAATTACAACACCGAATGTAATGCCTAGCGCCGCCTGCCACAGAGGAATAGTGGGTGGAACAATCAACGCAAACAAAATAGAAGTAACAAAAAACCCTTCGTTAATTTCATGTTTACGGATAATGGCAAACAGTACTTCCCAGAAGCCGCCAACCACAAATACCACGATGTAAATAGGTAAAAAGTAAGTTGCGCCAAGCAACATTTCGCTACACCAGCTAGCGCCTGGCGTCAGTGACGCGCCGAAAAACTGAGCAACACGGTAGTGCCAGTCAGATGCCAGAACTTGTTGTAATTCTGCGCCACTGTATAAATGGTATAACGCAGGGATCGCCTGCTGACCAACGTTATACATTCCCCAGAACATTGCCGGAAATACCGCCAGCCATACCATGATCATCATACGCTTTAGATCGATAGCATCACGGACATGGGCACGGCCGGAAGTGACTGTACCTGGTGTATAGAAAATCGTCGTTACCGCTTCATACAGCGGATAATATTTTTCTAATTTGCCCTCGGGCTCAAAATGGCGCTCAATTTTTTCAAAATAGTTTTTCAGGCCCATGAAATCATCCTTCCTGCTCAATCTTAGTCAGCACTTCACGCAGTACCGGACCATATTCATATTTGCCAGGACAGACATAGGTACAAAGCGCCAAGTCTTCCTCATCTAACTCCAGACAACCTAGCGCCTGAGCGCTATCGGTATCACCCACCAGCAGATCCCGCAACAAATGCGTTGCCATGATATCCAAAGGCATAACACGCTCATAGTTGCCGATTGGCACCATAGAACGTTCACCGCCATTCATTGCCGTTGAAAAAGCAAAACGCTTATTTTTCAGGAAATGACCAATGGTGGTGCGGGTAATGGAAAATTTATCGATACCCGGCATGATCCAACCAAATAGCTCTTTTTCGCGGCCTTCACACAAAACAGAGACCAAAGTGTGGAAACGACCAAGATAGTGATGAACTTCATCCGACTGAGTACCGCACAATACGGAACCTGAAATAATACGGTTTTCACCCTCTTTAAGCTGCTCCTGAGTTAACTCAAGCAAATCAGCCCCTAAGCAGGTGCGTATAAGACGTGGTTTCTCAACCTGCGGGCCTGCCAGTGCAATGACACGATCGGTATAAAGTGTGCCGGTAGTGAATAATTTGCCGATAGCAATCACATCCTGATATCCCAAGTGCCATACCGTTTTCGTCGCACTGACGGGTTCAATGAAATGAATGTGAGTTCCAGCTAATCCCGCAGGGTGCGGACCAAAAAATTGATTATAAGTGATTCGCGCATTATTACCGACATTCGGCAAGCTTCCTGCACTATGGCAAACATGGACTTTACCTTCGGTCAGTTTAGTCAGCACATTCAGGCCATCAACAAAAGCCTCTTCCTCGGCAGCAATAATAACCTGTGGATTTGCAGCCAAAGGCTGAGTATCCATAGCGGTCACAAAAATTGCTTTTGGCGAGGAGCCGGGAGCAGGACTTCGGCTGTAAGGGCGGGTACGTAGCGCAGTCCATAACCCGGAATCGATCAGATTCTTTTCCACTTGTTCTCGGGATAACTGAGCAAGTTGGGAACGATCATAACGGTCAAAATCAACCTGTTCGTCTCCCATTATCTCAATCACAATTGACTGCAAAATACGTTGTTCACCACGATTAATCGCCATAACCTGCCCACAGGCAGGACTGGTGAAAACCACACCTGGATTCTTTTTATCTTCAAAAAGAATCTGGCCTTTCTTAACATGCTCACCTTCTTTAACCAACATAGAAGGACGCATTCCAACATACTCTTCACCCAACAGTGCTACATGGCGAATCGTCGGACCGTCTTCTATTACTTGAGCAGGCGCTCCTGCAATCGGGAGGTCGAGTCCTTTTTTAATTTTAATCATAAGATTTGCACAAGTTTATCAATTAAATCATATGCTACAGATTACCTGGTGGTAACATAGCCACTCTATAAAAAACCCCTTAAGTCACGAATCGTGCTCAGGTTATAATTCTCCGATAATTGTTACGATTTTCTTTAATCTCCGGGCGGTAATTTTAACATCTCCCTTCTTGGACTGTCTGACTAATCAAGTGATTTAGTTCAAGCAAACAGGAATAATTTTGGCGCTGAACCATTAACAGTTCGCAAAAAACGAATTATTATATCACCTTTACCGACAATCGATTATATTTTAACCTAACAATCATTTTGTAGGACAAAGTTATCATCGTCATTTTTTATTCACAAAGTCGATGACTCATGGCAATCTTAAGCTAAATTTTTAGTCAGTCCGCTACATCGCTATTATGGTAGTCACATGAAAAAAACCGCGGCTTTGCCTGCAATAATATTGTTGCTATTAAGTTCATTCACTCCTATCTATGCTCAGGATACTTTCGTTCAATTGACGCAAAATTCTCCTGCACAAACCGGCTCTCCTGTCTTTATCCAAATATTCAAAGAAGAGCGGATACTGGAGCTTTATACTAAAAATAGTCATGGAAGCTACCAACTGTCTAAAAGCTACCCCATCTGTAATTACTCTGGCGGCCTTGGTCCCAAAACCACAGAAGGCGACCTGAAAAGCCCTGAAGGCTTCTATCGTGTAAAAAATAATCAACTCAATCCAAATAGTCGGTATTACCGATCTATTAATCTGGGATTTCCAAATGAATACGATAAATTCAGAGGCTATTCCGGCAATTATTTAATGATCCACGGAGAGTGTAAATCTGTCGGTTGCTACGCTATGACTAATGGTTACATGGATGAGATCTACTATTATGTAGAAAATGCATTATTGCGCGGGCAATACGAAATTAATATCAGTATTTATCCATTCAGAATGACACCACAGAATATGTTACGCCACCGTTCATCCTCCCATTATATGTTTTGGCTACAATTACAACCGGCCTATGAGTATTTTGCAAAAAATCATCGGCCGGCCACGATCAACGTCATTAATGGTCAATATGTAGTTAATGCTACACCTAACAAATCGCCACTTTTGCAGCATCAATCACAATACGCGTTCACCAAGATGAAATAGCGCATAACAACCCGGCTCAATACGATGCCAAGCTTCATTGCCAGTTAACGGTTGGGTCACAATAACAGAAACAACATCATCCGGTTGTGTATGCTGTTGAAAATCAATTTCAACATCCTGATCCAGAAGTTTTGCTTTTCCAAACGGCGCCCGACGGGTAATCCAATAGAGGTTGGTTGAGCAATATGCCATCACAAAACGCCCATCTGACAGCAACATATTGAATACGCCTTTTTTGCTGAGTTCGTCTGCCAGTGAGGCGATAAAACGAAAAACCTGAGGCCAGTTGGAAGGGGTTCTTGGATATTTTTGCGCAAGTTGATGCAAAATCCAGCAAAAAGCATGTTCACTATCCGTTTGCCCAACGGGACGATACTGACCAGTTTCAAGCTGCCGATAGCCTCGAAGCTGCCCATTATGGGCATAAGTCCAGTTACGTCCCCACATTTCGCGGATGAAAGGATGAGTATTTTCCAACGCAACATTACCGCGGTTAGCCTGCCGGATATGAGAAACCACTACTCTGGATTTAATTGGATACTCTTGTACGAAGCGAGCAACGGGCGAATTGTAACTTGGTTGATGATCTTTAAATGTGCGACAGCCCCGCCCCTCATAAAATGTGATCCCCCAACCATCCTTATGGGGCCCGGTATGACCACCCCGTTGAATCAGACCACCTAAACTAAAGCAGATATCTGTTGGCACATTTGCACTCATGCCAAGTAATTCACACATTGCTCACCTCTGTAGCCTATAAAATCAGGCTTTAACCATCTCTTTTTCGATAAGTTGAATCAGGATATGAATAACTTTGATATGAATTTCCTGAATACGATCTGCATAACCAAAATGCGGGACACGGATTTCCACATCAGCGGTTCCTGCCATTTTACCGCCATCCTTGCCTGTCAGAGTAATAACTTTCATGCCTTTTAAGCGGGCAGCTTCAACTGCTTTAATAATATTACCGGAATTACCGGAAGTAGAGAGACCCAATAATACATCTCCCTCTTTCCCAACGGCTTCCACATAACGAGAAAAAACAAATTCATACCCGAAATCATTACTGACGCAGGAAAGGTGACTGACATCAGAAATCGCAATCGCTGGATAGCCAGGGCGATTTTCGCGGTAACGGCCTGTCAATTCTTCTGCAAAATGCATTGCATCACAATGCGACCCCCCATTACCGCAGGACAGTACCTTGCCGCCCGCTTTAAATGAATCAGCCAGTAATACTGCTGCTTTTTGAATTGCTTCAATATTTGCATCGTCACTTAAAAACTTTGCCAGCGTATCCGCGGCTTCGTTCAATTCACTACGGATCAGGTCTTGATACATAGGCTCCTCACTTCGGTCAGGTAATCTTTAATGTTGTGCCGGATGGCAGTTTACCGGATCAAGAGAATTGAAAGAAGACAACATCTCGTTTCTGGAGAATTAATCCGCTGCCGATCACCTTGAGTTTGTGAGCTACATTGTAATTAAGATGTAAAGATATTGCTAAAAACAATTTCCTGGTCTAAAAAGAGAAGAACACCACAACAGGTCCGACCTCTGATGACTTACCTGACCCTGAGATTAACCAGGAGCTTTTATTATGACCACATTGAGTATTATTCTATTCTTAGTATTGATTGGGATACTTTGCTATCACAAAGTCAATCTCAGTCTCAGCAGCCTACTGCTCCTTGTCTATACCGTCTTGATGGGCGCTATTGATGCATGGAGCTACTGGATGTTGTTACCAATGGCCATTATTCTGTTCCCACTGAATTTTGCGCCAATGCGCCACTCCTTACTTACCGTTCCGGCCCTAAAAGCCTTCCGTAAAGTAATGCCAAGTCTATCTCGCACGGAAAAAGAAGCTCTTGATGCAGGTACTACCTGGTGGGAAGGCGAACTGTTCCGCGGTAAACCCGACTGGAAAAAATTGCATGACTATCCAAAGCCTCAGTTAACCGCTGAAGAACAAGCATTTCTGGATGGTCCGGTAGAAGAAGCTTGCCGTATGACCAATGATTTCCAGATAAGCCATGAACTTGCTGATTTACCACCTGAGTTATGGCGTTACCTGAAAGAGCACCGTTTCTTTGCCATGATCATTAAAAAAGAGTATGGCGGCCTGGAATTCTCAGCCTATGCACAAGCACGAGTGCTGCAAAAATTGGCGGGGACATCCGGCATTCTGGCAATCACCGTAGGTGTACCTAACTCTCTCGGCCCTGGTGAACTATTACAGCATTATGGCACCGAAGAGCAGAAGAACCGCTATCTACCTGGGCTTGCCCGTGGCGAAGAGATCCCATGTTTCGCATTGACCAGCCCGGAAGCTGGCTCTGATGCCGGATCAATCCCAGATACAGGCGTAGTCTGTATGGGAGAATGGCAAGGTGAGCAAATTCTGGGTATGCGCCTGACCTGGAACAAACGCTATATCACACTTGCACCTATCGCTACCGTACTCGGTCTGGCTTTCAAACTGTCTGACCCTGACCGTTTATTAGGCGATAAAGAAGAATTGGGTATTACCTGTGCGTTGATTCCAACCAATGTACCGGGAGTAGAAATTGGTCACCGTCATTTCCCACTGAACGTTCCGTTCCAGAATGGCCCAACTCGCGGTAAAGATATCTTTGTCCCCATCGACTATATCATTGGCGGGCCCAAAATGGCCGGACAAGGCTGGCGTATGCTGGTTGAGTGTCTGTCTGTCGGCCGTGGCATCACTCTGCCGTCAAATGCAACCGGCGGTTTGAAAAGTGTTGCGATGGCGATTGGCGCATACTCTTATATCCGCCGCCAATTCAAAATGCCAATCGGTAAAATGGAAGGAATTGAAGAACCACTGGCACGCATTGCCGGTAACGCCTATTTGATGGATGCCGCTGCAACGCTTGCAACAACCGGTATTATGCTAGGTGAAAAACCCTCTGTGTTATCCGCTATCGTGAAATATCACTGTACTCACCGGGGCCAACGCTCAATTATTGACGCAATGGACATTGCCGGTGGTAAAGGTATTTGCCTTGGTCCATCCAACTTCCTTGCTCGCGCTTATCAAGGCGCGCCTATCGCCATTACCGTTGAAGGCGCCAATATTCTGACCCGCAACATGATTATCTACGGTCAGGGAGCTATCCGCTGCCATCCTTATGTACTTGATGAAATGGCTGCGGCGGAAAATAACCGTATTAAAGACTTTGATAAGGCACTGTTTAGCCACCTTGGTCACGTTGCCAGTAACATGTTACGCAGCTTCTGGCTCGGCTTAACCAATGGCCGCACCAGCAGCACGCCGGTCAATGATGCAACACGCCGTTACTATCAGCAATTAAACCGCCAGAGCGCCAACCTTGCGCTATTATCAGATGTAGCAATGGGTGTATTAGGCGGTAGCCTGAAACGCCGTGAACGTGTCTCTGCCCGTCTTGGCGATGTTCTGAGTCAAACTTATCTGGCTTCCGCGACGTTGAAACGCTATGAAGATGAAGGTCGTCAAAAAGAAGATTTACCGCTAGTTCAGTGGGCCGTTCAAGATAGCTTATATCAGGCAGAACAGGCGATAGATAATTTACTGAGTAACTTCCCGAATCGTCTGGTTGCCGGTCTGATGCGTGTTATCGTCTTCCCGCTAGGGCGTGTACATTCAGCGCCATCTGACCGTCTGGATCACAAACTGGCCCAGATTTTACAACAACCTTCAGCTACCCGCGATCGCATTGGCCGAGGTCAATATCTGACACCAAGCGAACACAATCCTCACGGATTATTGGAAGAAGCGCTGCACGACATTATTGCCGCAGAACCGATTCATGCCCGTTTGAGTCGCGAAGCAGGTAAACGCCTTGGCTTTACTCGCCTGGATAAACTGGCAGAACGCGCACTCGCAGAACGTAAGATCACGCCAGACGAAGCCGCAATTCTAAAACGTGCTGAAGCAAGCCGTCTACGTTCTATTAATGTCGATGAGTTTGAACCAGAAGCACTGGCTGTTCCTGCTCACATTGAAAAGCGGAGAACAGAAGCCGCTTGAAATTAATGATTTAAAGAGAGTTCTAAATTAATCACGGGGCGATATCTTAACAAATATCGCCCCGTATTTTATGACGTAGACATAGAAGCAAAGGATACTTCTTCCAATGCTAACAACTCTTCAATTGTTTGACGGCGACGAATTAATTGGGGGTGACCATTAACAAACAACACTTCAGAGATCAACGGACGACTATTGTAATTGGAGGACATCGACGCACCATAGGCACCAGTGTCATGAAAAACTAAATAGTCGCCAACTTGCACAGGAGGCAACGCTCTTGGCGCTACCCCCCCGCCCTCAACCTGCGTAAAAATATCACCGGATTCACATAACGGCCCCGCAACTAATGTTTCCCGCAATGGCAATCGCTCAATCTCACGTCCATCAGCAGGCAAAACTGAGATATGGTGATAACTGCCATACATTACTGGACGCATTAAGTCATTGAACCCCGCATCCACTAGAACATAATTACGGTTCCCCATCTGCTTAACCGCCCGAACTTCTGTCATCAGAACGCCAGATTCTGCTACCAAAAAACGCCCCGGTTCAATTTCTAGCTCAATTTTATGACCTAAATGCTGCTCAATTCTTTTACGAGCATCATCCCACAACCCAAAATAATGAGCGATATTGATTCGCTCATCTCCCTGATGATAAGGAGTCGATAAACCCCCGCCGGCTGAAATTGCCTGAATATCTTCGCCACAAAGAATAACCTGTTCAACCATCGCATTGCACACACTGGCAAGGTGATGATAATCGACACCAGAACCGATATGCATATGTAAACCAAGCAATTTCAATCCATAGTAGCGGATTTTCTCAATTGCCTGTGGAACATCCTGATACCAAATACCATGTTTACTGTTTTCCCCTCCCGTATTCGTCTTCTGGCTATGACCATGACCAAACCCAGGATTAATCCGCAACCATACCGGATGCCCTTGTTTACATTGACCAATCTGTTCCAACATATCGATAGAACCCGCATTAACCGGAATATCCAATTCGGTTACTCTTTGCAACGTCGGCCCATCGATTAAATCAGCAGTGAAAACAATGTCTGCTATTTCTTGCCCTGGACAAAATCCAGCCCGCAAAGCACGCTCAATTTCCCCTAGCGAAACGGCATCAACTTTCACACCATACTCACGCATCAAGCGCAAAATATGAGTATTAGAACAAGCCTTCTGAGCAAACCTAATTACATCAAATTGATATAATGATTTGATTTTTTGAATAATTGTTTCACTATCGTAAACCCATAATGGAGTACCATATGTCTCTGGTAGGAGACTCAAATTCTCTGGTATCAAATTAGGACAATTATTGCGGGTAAAAGCGCTCATCAGGGTTCCTCTCACAAAGTCGACAAATAACCCATTATTGGCAGTAAAAAGCAGGAATAAAAATATCCATTTCGTTATAGTCTATTCATCTGTGATATAGCATTATCATTTGAAGGAACAATTTATGTCTTCTTGTTCATGGCGCCATATTGAAATCTTCCATGCGGTAATGACGACAAAAAACCTGACAGAAGCGGCTATTTTATTACAAACATCACAACCAACAGTCAGTCGTGAATTAGCACGATTCGAGCATCTAATAAAATTCAAACTATTTGACCGAGTAAAAGGCCGCCTGCATCCGACAGCACAAGGACTGCGCCTTTTTGAAGAAGTCCAGCGCTCTTATTATGGACTCGAAAGAATAATGAATGCGGCTGACAATATACGTAAATTTCAACATGCTCAGCTTTCCATCGCCTGCCTGCCGGTATTTTCTCAATCACTATTACCGAAAGTTTGCCGCCGCTTCACCCGTCAATACCCCGATACTAACTTAACAATCATCCCTCAGGAATCACCGCTACTGGAAGAGTGGCTCTCCGCTCAACGCCATGATCTAGGTCTAACAGAACATTTGCAGACACCACCCGGTACGCAGAGAGAAACACTGATCACACTGAATGAAATTTGCGTATTACCCGCCGCTCATCCTCTCAGTCATAAACCGTTATTGACTCCCGAAGATTTCAGCGAACAAAATTTTATTAGCCTTTCGATAACGGATAGCTATCGTCAACTCATTGATGGAATATTCGCAGAACACCGTATTCGCCGCCGCATGATTATGGAAACTCACAGTGCGGCGTCAGTATGTGCAATGGTGCGCGAAGGCATTGGTGTCTCTATTGTCAATCCACTGACGGTACTCGATTATCTGGATAGCCACAGTAAATCTGAAATATGCGCCCGCCCATTCAGCCTTAATATTCCTTTTACTGTCAGCCTGATAAAGCCCATTCACCGCCCTTCTTCCGCCCCAGTCGATACTTTTATTGAACACTTAAAAGCACAAATTGCCCGGTTTCCTCAGAAACTAAAGTCAGCTTTTCAGCATTAGCGCTTGCCAGTACGGAGAAGAAGCAAACCATTGCACCAGAAAATCCAGGAATGCCCTCAGCGTTGCTGGCATATTTTGACGGCTGGCATAAATACCATAAATTCCCATAGCTTGGGGTTGATATTCCGGCAACAACTGAATCAATTTTCCCGACGCTAAATACGAAGCAACAGAATAATAGGGTTGCATAGCGATTCCCGCGCCTTGCAATGTTGCTTCCATTAACACCATAGACTCATTGGCGCTCAAAGTGCCACTAACAGGAACAGAATATTTTTCTCCTCGACGTTCAAATAACCAAAGACTTTTGCCAAAAAAATTATAAGTCATACAGTTATGCAGGGCTAAATCAGCAGGCTTTTGTGGGAGCATTTTTTCCATCAGATAGGAAGGAGCGGCACAGATCACAGAATGACATGTCGATAACGGTCTGGCGATCAAATTCGGTTCCAGATTATTCGTGATGCGCAACGCTAAATCTATCCGTTCTTCGACCAAATTTATTGCCTTGTTGCTCATTTGCATATCAATGGCTATTTGAGGATAAAGCTGCATAAATTCAGGAATCGCCACAGACAATGCGCTCACCGCCAGAGATTGAGAACTGCTTATTCGCAGAAGGCCGCTCAGCTCCTGCGCTTCTACTGGTTGATGAACCGGAATCTCTTCCGCCAATTGCAATAACTTACGACTGCTCTGATAGACGATCTCTCCTGCCGATGTCAGGCTGATCTTTCTCGTTGTACGATGTAACAGACGCACTCCCGCCCATTTTTCCATCTCAGCCAGATAACGAGATACCATTGCCCGCGACATATCTAACCGTTCCGATGCGGCAATCATGCTGCCTTGTTCTACAATTATAGAGAACACTTGCGCAGCAGTGACTCTATCCATCAATTAGCTCGATTTATGCAACAAATAATTGCCAATTATGCGGTTTTTTCATCGAAAAACGCAACTTATTATGAACCTTGCTACACACAACATCAGGAATTCAATCATGACTCGCAAAACAACATTAAATATTGCGCTGACAGGTATCCTTTCCTTGGGTACCATTTCTCTGGCACAAGCCGCTAACCTAAAACTGGATGTTTTCAATCCAGGTGAAAGAAGCCTATTTCCCGTCTCTTCTGAGCTCATCATCGGTGATAGAGAAGTTGTACTGATCGATGCTCAGTTCCAAAAAAATGACGCTGAAGCACTGGCCAGAAGAATTAAATATACCGGCAGAAAACTGACGACTATCTATATCAGTCAGTCTGATCCTGATTTCTATTTTGGCCTTGATACACTGACCAAAGCGTTCCCTAACGCAAAAGTCATTGCATCACCAGAAACCATTAAAGAAATCAAAAAGACCAAAGATGGCAAACTGGCTTATTGGGGAGGTGTTCTGAAAGAAAAGGCCCCCAAAAAAGTTATCGTGCCGCAACCACTGGAAGGTAACACTTTTACAGTTGACGGTGAAAAGTTAATCGTCGAAGGTCTTGATGGCCCTGCGGCTGACCGCACTTTCGTTTGGATACCTAAGCTAAAAGCGGTAGTCGGAGGCGTCACTGTTTCAAGCAACATTCATGTCTGGATGGCAGATACACAATCTAAAGCATCCCGTAAAAATTGGATGCAGACATTAGATCGTATAAAAGATCTGAAACCGACAACTGTGGTTCCGGGACATTTCATTGGTAACACACCAATGACGTTGGAATCCGTTCATTTCACGCAAGAATACCTGACTATTTTTGAGAAAGAGCTGGCAAAAGCGAAAGATTCAAAAGCGCTAATAGCCGCAATGGAAAAGCACTATCCAAAACTTGGAGACAAATCCAGTCTTGAATTAAGTGCTAAGGTGCTGAAAGGCGAAATGAAGTGGCCCCAGTAAATAAATTAACTCTTTTTTAGGAATGAGTATTTTTAGGAACAAGTATTTTTAGGAATAAGTAATATGCCCGGAATGACTCTGCATTATATCTATGATCCACTATGTGGCTGGTGTTATGGCGTTTCCTCTCTGATACAAGCAGCAAAAGAGGTCGCAAATGTAAAAATTGAATTGCATGGCGGCGGAATGCTGACAGGTGATAACAGACGCCAAATAGACAGCACATGGCGTGATTATGTTCTTAGTCAGGATAAACGGATCGCAAGCCTTACCGGGCAAACTTTCAGTGAGCAATATGTCGCACTGTTAAATGATAAGTCACTGATTATGGATTCATTGCCGCCAATATCAGCCATTCTTGCAGCAGAAAAACTGGCTAGTAAAGGTGTCGACATGTTACTGGCAGTACAAAAAGCGCATTATGTTCGTGGATTAAAAATCAGCAAAACTGAAACATTATTGAATTTAGCAAATGAATTACAGCTTAATTCAGTACTCTTTCAGCAAGAGCTTACACTGAATAATGAATCAGAAAGTCTCCAACACATTAGGAAAAGCCGTGAACTATTGGCAGCAGTTGGCGGCTCAGGCTTCCCTACGTTTATTTTGGAAAATAACAGAAACGAGCTATCTATTATTTCTCTTGATAAATACCTGGGACAACCCAAACGTTGGCAAGATGCGTTGATTCACGATCAGTTTTAATACCACAATTTTAACTACTGGCGCCCATACATTTTCAGCTATCGGGCGCCATCCACGACAACCCATCCACTCCCAATAAATGCATATAGATCATGATGGCCGCAGAAATGGCTATATATGGGCCAAAAGCAACAGACTCTTGGTAATTTTTTCGTATTCTCCACATCCAAAAGTACCCAATCAAACCAAACAGTGAGGACAAAAACATTAATAAAGGAATGGCGCCAATCCCCAACCAAGCACTAACCGCAGCCATTAACTTAAAATCACCATAGCCTAACCCTTTTTTATGACAAATTATTCTGAATAACCAATAGAGCGACCATAAAATTAAATAACCCGCAATCGCACCTGTCACAGCTTGTTCGATAGGCACAAAAGTTTGATTCAAATTCAGTAATAACCCTAACCATAAAAGTGAATAATTTATTATATCTGGCAATAATTTAATTTTTATATCAATAAAAGATAATATAATTAGCGTCCAAACAAATATCAAAGCAACATATAAATTAAAATTCCATGGAAAATAAATCATAAAGAAAGCCGTTATAAACAGCGTCACTAATTCAACCTGAAAATAACTAAAAACCATTTCTTTATATCCATAAATAACCTTAATAAATGCAGATGTCACTTTATTCAAAGTTATTCCTGACACTATTCCAACCAAAATAGCTAAAACAATAATCTTAATATTAAAATTCATTTAATAAAACACCTCCGAATTAATTATATAATTAATATTTTAATTAAGTAATAAAACAAATATTCATTATGTTTTTGGCATAAAAAGATAATAATAAACACCTCTACTTTAAAACAACAAAATAAATATAAAACAGTCAAATTAAATATAAATCTGCGAGCAGACTCGCAACATTTATTCAGAGATAACAATCTGCATCGAGATAGCTTGATAATTGGATTAATCCTCCCTTATCATATCTTTCATTATTTATTGCTTTATGTATATACCCAATGGATTTCAAGATGCATCGCGACGGCAAGGGAGCGAATCCCCGGGAGCATAGATAACTATGCGACCGGGGTGAGCGAGTGCAGCCAACAAAGAGGCAACTTGAAAGATGACGGGTATACCCCGCAGGAAGGAAAGAAAAACATGCGCATACCCCGCATATATCACCCGGAATTACTCTCATCGAATACTGAAATTTATCTGAGTGATGAGGCGGCTAACCATGTTGGGCGGGTACTCAGAATGAGTCATGGTCAACAGTTGCAACTGTTTGACGGCAGCAATCAAATCTTCAACGCTCAGATTACCGAAGCTAGCAAAAAATCTATCAAAGTACATATCAGCAATAGCGAACTTGCCGATAATGAATCACCACTTCATCTCCATTTAGGGCAAGTCATATCCCGCGGTGAGAAAATGGAGTTCACCATTCAAAAATCTGTAGAACTAGGGGTAAATGTTATTACGCCTTTAATTTCTGAACGTTGCGGTGTAAAGCTGGATGGAGAACGGCTGGCTAAAAAACTTCAACAGTGGCAGAAAATTGCTATTGCTGCCTGCGAGCAATGCTGCCGCAACCGTATACCTGAAATTCGCCCAGTGATGCAACTCGAACACTGGTGTGCGGAAGATGATGGCAGTTTAAAATTAAATCTACATCCACGAGCCAGCCAAAGCATCAATACCCTGCCTTTACCTGTAGAAAAAGTCCGTTTACTGATTGGCCCGGAAGGAGGATTATCGATAGATGAAATTGCTATGACAACTAATTACCAATTTACTGATATCCTGTTAGGACCACGGGTACTGAGAACAGAAACGACAGCGCTCACCGCAATTACTGCATTACAAGTGCGTTTCGGCGATTTGGGTTAAGGAGAAAGAATGATCAAAATCGGCATCGTGATGGACCCCATTTCATCCATCAACATCAAGAAAGACACCAGTTTTGCCATGCTATTGGAAGCACAACGCCGCGGCTGGGAACTCCATTATATGGAGATGAGCGATCTCTATCTGCACCAAGGGGAAGCCCGCGCACGTACCCGCTTATTGCAGGTAGAAAACAGCCCACAGCAATGGTATCAGTTCGATGGAGAACAAGATCTGACACTGGAAACATTGGATGTCATCCTGATGCGTAAAGATCCTCCATTTGATACTGAATACATTTACGCCACTTATATTTTGGAGCGCGCAGAAGAGAAAGGCGCTCTTATTGTCAATAAACCGCAAAGCCTGCGCGATTGTAACGAAAAACTATTCACAGCCTGGTTCCCTGATTTAACACCAGATACATTAGTGACTCGCAACGCTGCTCACTTACGTGAATTCCACCAGAAACATGGCGATGTCATCTTTAAACCACTAGATGGTATGGGCGGCGCATCAATATTCCGTCTGAAAAAAGATGACCCAAACGTTGGGGTTATTATTGAAACCTTGACGGAACATGGCAGTCGCTTCTGCATGGCGCAAAATTTCTTACCGGCCATCAACGAAGGCGATAAACGGGTATTAATTGTCGATGGCGAACCCGTTCCTTATTGCCTGGCTCGCATCCCTGCCCAAGGTGAAACCCGAGGTAATCTTGCTGCGGGCGGCCGTGGTGAAGCTCGCCCGCTTTCAGAAAGTGACTGGGCTATCGCCAAAGCTGTTGCTCCGACTTTAAAAGAAAAAGGGTTAATTTTTGTCGGCCTGGACATCATTGGTGACAAACTGACTGAAATTAATGTCACCAGCCCAACCTGTGCACGCGAGATAGAAGCCGCTTTCCCTGATATTTCAATCATTGGCATGTTAATGAATGCGATTGAACAACGGTTAGAGAAATAAAAAATTCTTTTTGCGAATTTGCCTGTCAGGGTTTGTCATTTATACTTTTAGCCCACATACTGTGGGCTAAATAATCCTTACACAGCAAGGTTAATTACTAGAAACAAAATGAATCTACAGCACCATTTTCTTATCGCCATGCCCTCATTATCTGATCCCTATTTCAAACGCTCAGTTGTTTACATTTGTGAACATAATGAAAATGGGGCAATGGGATTGGTGATAAATAAACCTATTGAGCAAATCTCCGTTCGGAAAGTTTTACAAAAGCTGAAAATATCACCAGAAGATCGGGATGAAAGTATCAATCTAAACAAACCTGTCATGACTGGCGGCCCACTGGCTGAAGATCATGGTTTTATATTACACACTCCCAGACCCGGTTTTAGTTCAAGTATTAAAATTTCCGATGACACAATGATCACCACATCCAAAGATGTCCTTGAAACCTTGGGTACACCACGCCAACCAAAACAGATATTGGTCACATTGGGGTATGCCAGTTGGGAAAAAGGCCAACTTGAAAAAGAGATAATGGAGAATAGCTGGCTAACAGCAAACGCTGATCCACATATTATTTTCAACTCACCCATTGCGGACCGTTGGCATGAAGCCGCATCTTTGCTCGGTATCAATATCTACAATATTGCGCCACAAGCAGGACATGCGTAGATGAGTAACCGTACAATAATGGCTTTCGATTTTGGCACCCGCAGCATCGGCGCAGCCATCGGACAAGAAATCACGGGTACCGCCAGAGCATTAACCTCGTTTAAAGCCACAGAGGGTATCCCCAATTGGCAACAAATCGAAAAATTACTTAAAGAGTGGCAACCCGATCTGGTTATCGTTGGTCTTCCCCTCAATATGGATGGCACTGAGCAATTAGTCACAGTACAAGCACGTAAATTTGCAAACCGGCTGCATGGCCGGTTTGGCGTACAAGTTCAACTCCAAGATGAACGCCTGACAACTGTTGAAGCCCGCGCTCATCTGTTCGACCGAGGTGGTTATAAAGCCTTAAGTAAAGGAAAAGTAGATGCTACTTCCGCTGTTATTATTCTGGAAAGCTGGTTTGAACAGCGCTATTAATAACGTAATAGCTAATATACCCAATAGATTTCAAGATGCATCGCGACGGCAAGGGAGCGAATCCCCGGGAGCATAGATAACTATGTGACCGGGGTGAGTGAGTGCAGCCAACAAAGAGGCAACTTGAAAGATGACGGGTATAGTGTAATTACGATCAACTTACAGTAACAGCAATCAATTAACAGCAACCGTAAACTACAATTCGCGATTAACTGATAGCATTTTCTTTAATCTTCCTTTCCGTTTGCTCTGCCAGTAATCCCTGCAATTTACGCTGCTGCCAGCCCTGCTCATAGGTTTGCATCCCACTGGCAGTACCGGTCTGCATAAGCGTTGTTATTTGATAATTTTTTCCTTCTCGTATCAGATGACTCACAGCCTGATTAACCACCAATACTTCATATACAGCGACTCGCCCACCTCCCTGGGCAGAGACTAATTGCTGCGCTATCACGGCTTTCAAACTGCCTGCTAACTGACTACGTACCCATCCTTTTTCTTCAGCAGAGAAAATATCTACCAACCGGTCAATTGCTTGTACAGCGCCTCTGGTATGCAATGTCGACAATACCAGATGCCCAGTCTCTGCCGCAGTTAACGCCAAGCGTATTGTCTCCTTATCCCGCAACTCCCCCAACAGCAATACATCAGGATCTTGCCGGAGAGCCCCTTTTAACGCGGCCTGATAACTGGGTGAATCCAATCCAATTTGTCGCTGTTGTATCAGACAATTGCGGCTATGGTGGATAAATTCCACGGGATCTTCCAATGTAATAATGTGCTGACAACTGTGGCTGTTCAACATATCCACAATGGCCGTTAACGTTGTCGACTTCCCGCTGCCTGTAGCGCCGGTTACCAAGATCAACCCACTTTCTTCCCGCAAAGCCATTTCACGGATAATTTCAGGCGCTTTTAGCTGTTCCAGAGTTGAACACTGAGAGTGAATTAAACGCAAAACGGCTGACAACCCGGAGTGCTGACGAAAGATATTGCCTCTCAATCGCTGGCCATTTTCTGTTTCCAGCGCAAAATCCACATGTCCACCCGTTAATAGCTGTTGTCGCTGACTTTCTGATAAAAACTGTCTACTCCACTCTTCCAACAATAGATTATTTACCGCTGGCAGTTGAGTTTGCGGACAAAGCCCTCCATTTATACGTAATACAGGAACTTGTCCAATACAAAGATGCAGATCTGAAGCATTATGCTTTACACTAAGGGCCACTAGCTTATCCATATTCATTTTTTTAATCTCCTGAGTCACCATGAACAATATTGAACAAAATTTACAAGATGTCAGGACCCATATAGCCATTGCCGCACAGAAATGCGAACGTGCTCCAGAAGAAATTACCTTGCTTGCAGTCAGTAAAACCAAACCTGTGGAAGATATCGAAAAAGCAATCGCTGCCGGGCAACGCCAATTTGGTGAAAATTATGTGCAGGAAAGTGTGGAAAAAATTACTTATTTTGCAAATCGTAACGATTTGATATGGCACTTTATCGGTCCGTTACAGTCTAATAAAAGCCGGTTGGTAGCAGAAAATTTTAACTGGTGCCACACCGTTGACCGCTTCAAAATAGCACAACGCCTGAGCGAACAACGCCCGAAAGGAATGGAACCGCTGAATATTCTTATTCAAATAAATATCAGTGATGAACAGAGCAAATCAGGTATTCGACTTGATGAACTATCAACGCTGGCTGCCGAAGTGAACAAACTGCCGAATGTAAAGCTCCGGGGTTTAATGGCAATCCCGGCGCCAGAACCTGACTATGAACGTCAATTGGCGGTTTTCAGGAGAATGGAGCAAGCCTTCCTTAACCTGAAAACTAAATATTCTCAAATAGATACCCTCTCAATGGGGATGACTGATGATATGGCTGCTGCTATTAATTGCGGTTCCACATTAGTACGAATTGGAACAGCCATTTTCGGTGCACGCCAGTATCACAATTAACCATTTCAACGCTACGAGGTATTTAATGGAAAAACGTAAAATTACCTTTATTGGTGCAGGTAATATGGCTCACGCCATCATCGCCGGATTAGTAAAAGGAGGGTACCCTGCCGAGCTAATTCATGTCTGCTCGCCAAGTAATGCTCGTCGTGATGCACTAACAAAAGAGTATGGCGTTAACAGCAGCAGTGACAATATTCGCTACGCACAAGAAGCCGACGTTATCGTTCTGGCGGTAAAACCGCAAGTGATGGCAGAAGTTTGTCAGCCGCTGAAAGAAAACGTAGATTTCAATAACAAACTGGTTCTGTCTATCGCCTCAGGTATTTCCGTTGCCCGCTTTGATGCTTTATTACAAGACAAACTCAATATTGTTCGTATCATGCCAAACACGCCGGCTCTAATTGGTCAGGGGTTGAGTGGATTATTCGCATCTGAACAAGTCAGCCAGTCTGACCGTGATTTCACCCAAGCATTAATGAACAGTGTCGGTAAAACCTACTGGGTAAAAGATGAAAACGGCATCAATGACATTATCGCCGTAGCAGGCAGTGCGCCCGCTTATTTCTTCCTATTTATGGAATCAATGCAACAGGAAGCGGAACGTTTAGGTTTCGATAGCCAAACAGCCCGTGAAATTGTTTTGCAAACGGCAATAGGTTCTGCGGCACTGGCCGCATCAAATGTAGATCTCCCTTTTGCAATCCTGCGTGAACAGGTAACATCTAAAGGCGGTACTACTGCGGAAGCACTACGTATCTTTTATGAAGGCAAACTGCCGGAAACCGTATCCAACGCTATGCAAGCGGCTATTCGCCGGGCACAGGAAATGGAAAAACAATTTTAATTTTATCAAGGCCGCTAAATGCAATTTTTAACCTTTATTCTGTCCACAGTTCTGGATTTATACATCGCTGTTTTATTACTTCGTGTATGGATGCAATGGGCTCGTTGTGATTTTTATAACCCATTTGCCCAATTTATTGTGAAGATGACGCAACCGATCATTCGACCATTACGCCGAGTTATACCCGCTATTGGTTCGCTCGATACCGCTTCCATTGTTGTCGCTTACGTTCTGGTATTGTTTAAATTTATCATGCAACCTTTGTTCAATACCGGTGAGGTTGTTTTCCACACACTTTTCCTTCCTATCGGATTAATCGAATTGCTGACAGCAGCAGGTAAACTGGTATTTTGGTTAGTGCTGGCACGTGCTTTACTAAGTTGGATAAGCCAGGGGCGCAATCCGATTGACTATGTTCTGATGCAACTGACAGAACCGTTGATGGCGCCTATCCGCCGTATTATCCCAACAATGGGCGGCCTTGATTTTTCAGCCATGATCGTCATTTTGATCCTCTACGCACTGAACTATCTTCGCGCTGATGTTCTTTCATGGCTGATACAGTAAATAAGAATTAAATTGGATTCAAAATAATGCAAACAGTCGTTCTGGCAACCGGCAACCCCGGAAAAGTTCGTGAACTGGCACAATTACTGGCTGATTTTGGTCTGGATATTGTCGCTCAAACTGAATTAGGCGTAGACTCAGCCGAAGAAACCGGTCTGACATTTATTGAAAATGCCATTCTTAAAGCCCGTCACGCCGCGCAAATTACCGGCCTACCGGCGATTGCGGATGACTCTGGTCTATCCGTAGACATCCTTGGCGGCGCTCCAGGCATCTATTCAGCGCGCTATGCAGGTGAAAACAGCACCGATCAGCAAAATCTAGAAAAATTGCTAGATACGATGAAAGATGTTCCTGATGATCAACGTCAAGCTCAGTTTAACTGTGTGCTGGTTTATATGCGCCACGCGGAAGATCCAACACCACTGGTATTTCATGGCCGCTGGCCGGGGATTATCGCACGTAAACCTGCCGGTAATGGCGGGTTCGGTTATGATCCCATCTTTTACATACCAGAATTAGGTTGTACCGCGGCTGAATTAACTGGTGAACAAAAAAATGCCGTTTCGCACCGTGGTCAGGCACTAAAGATGATGTTGGATACACTAAGTAATGCTTAAGCTCCCACCACTGAGTCTTTACATCCATATTCCGTGGTGTGTACAAAAGTGCCCTTACTGTGATTTCAACTCTCATGCTTTGAAAGGCGACGTTCCGCACCAGGAGTATGTTGACCATTTATTGGCAGATCTGAACACAGATCTGCCAATGGTCAATGAACGGGAAGTTACCACTATCTTTATTGGTGGTGGAACCCCTAGCTTGCTTAGCTCACAGGCAATGCAACAATTGCTGGATGGCGTCCGTGCTCTCCTACCGGTATCGCCGCAAGCTGAAATTACTATGGAAGCCAATCCGGGTACTGTGGAAGCCGACCGCTTTAGTGGTTATCAGCAAGCGGGTATTAACCGAATATCCATTGGCGTGCAAAGTTTCAGCCCGGATAAACTAGCACGCCTTGGCCGTATTCACGGGCCGGATGAAGCCAAACGGGCAGCGCATTTAGCCGCTAGTCTGGGGCTACGCAGTTTTAATCTGGATTTGATGCATGGTTTGCCGAACCAAAGCCTTGATGAGGCGCTGGATGATTTACATCAGGCAATCGCGTTATCACCACCGCATCTTTCATGGTATCAGTTGACTATTGAACCTAATACCCGCTTTGGCTCTCGCCCTCCGGTTCTGCCCGACGATGATGCTTTATGGGATATCTTTTCACAAGGTCACCAATTGCTGACAGCAGCAGGTTATCAGCAATACGAAACTTCTGCTTATGCCAAACCAAGCTATCAATGCCAGCATAATCTTAACTACTGGCGTTTTGGGGATTACCTTGGTATTGGCTGTGGCGCTCATGGAAAAATCACATTTGAAGATGGCCGTATTCTGCGTACAGTGAAAACCAAACACCCCCGCGGATATATGCAAGGGCGCTATCTGGATAAACAGAATCAAGTAGAAAATGAAGATCGGCCATTTGAATTTTTTATGAACCGATTCCGTTTACTGGAAATGATGCCCAAACAAGATTTCAGTGATTTCACCGGGTTATCTGAGGCTTCAATCCGTGTTCAAATTGAACAAGCCTTAGCAGCAGGCTATCTCTCTGAAACAGCAACACACTGGCAAATTACGCAAAAAGGTAAACTGTTCCTAAATTCATTATTGGAACTATTTCTCTAGCACAAGAATTGCTTTCGGAAAATTCAGTTTCACAAAGATCATCTCGTGCATAAACTTATATACCGCCATTGGTTTTGAGTTTATTTATAATACATTACCCCTTACTGAACTTCAGTAGGGGTTCCTCATTAGATGTTAGCGACTGACTGTCCAGTGCCGGATTCCTGCCCATTTCGGAGGACTGATTATCCACCTCAAATTTAAGTAATATATAAATTACAAATTAATCAAGGCACTAATATTGAAATAATAATTCACAATTTAATTTTTAATAATAAAAATCAATGTGTAGAAAAACAAATTAAAAAATATAATATAAAAATAATAATATAAATATTTATGAATCTTACCTATAAATATATTTACTCATATAGATAATAATTAATATCGATCATCAATAAGCGAATTAATTAAAATTTAATAAAAAAACATTCCACATAATATTAATTTTTAATATATGTGAATT
>NZ_JAZGJN010000267.1:0-50514 GCF_038085095.1 Photorhabdus sp. P32
TTTTGGGGAGTGAAAATTATATTT
Source organism: Photorhabdus sp. P32 (assembly GCF_038085095.1). NCBI lineage: Bacteria > Pseudomonadati > Pseudomonadota > Gammaproteobacteria > Enterobacterales > Morganellaceae > Photorhabdus > Photorhabdus sp. P32. The sequence goes on from NZ_JAZGJN010000267.1 coordinate 25, forward strand.
TTATTATGTTGGGTTAAATTGTTTCTTACATTTTTGCATTACGTGTAATTATATCAATTACTCTGGTTTTTATTTTGGTTTTATTTTTATGTCATTGATTTAAATGAATTATTTTAATTTTTAATCAATGAAAATTGAGTGTTTTTATATATTTTAAATTTTATTTTTATATGATTTTTATCGTATTTTTTCATCGAAAAATATTTTTATTTATAGTTAATTATTGTTTTTGTTTATTGTTTAATAAGGTTCTTTAATATTGTTGTTGATATTGTTTTCTTAATTTTATTGATAAGTGTAAATATGTTTTATCTATTTTTCGTAGAATTACATTATTTTATTAAGAAATTAATTGAGTTCGTGTAATTACTTAATGCTAGGATTATCATTGTGTTACGTCAATTCAGGGTAGGCTATAAATGTAAATGAATTTTTCTCTAGAAACACTTTATTACAAATTATTACTTATTGAAACATAAATTCTTAGTTCGGATGGAGAAAATAAGAGGCATCTCCTTTTGCCTCTTGGTTAATTTTCCTCTTGGCTAATTGTATTCAAAGTTCAGAACAGAGGTTGCCTTCAGTTCCCCTGCTACGATGTTTTGGGGAGCATAAACGTGGTAGTAAGCATTAAGGTCAATGGCAAAGTTTTTATCGATGACATTACCGGAGTTTTTGCTAAATAACAGTGTTGCACCGTGGGATGAGGATTGCGAAGCACTGAAAACTATCGGTGTTGAGTTACCTGGCTGAGAGACACGGATACCAACGCCTTTAGCGGCGCCTGCTTTGTTATCAATTAAAGTTCGATTGTCATTTGGCAGCAAATTATTACTGCTCAGGTAAGCTTTAACTGAACGCGAAGTTTTACCGTTTTGGAGATATTTGCATTCAAAGTTGAGGGTAAAAGGTGTTTCTCCTCTATCTGTTCCGTTAAGCAATCTACTGCGGTTGACTTTTGGTAGATTCACGGTTAATCCATCATTTAAGAAGTGACAAGTTGTATCTCTATGATTAAAAATCATTGTGACGGGTTGGTAATAGATATCTTCAGAATGTGTCGGCCACTCCCAGGTAAGAATAAAAGTCAGGAAATCGGTAGCGAAACGGAGAATGGCATCAAGGAGTCCTAAGTTGGTGGTATCCATCGCAATGACAGCGGTTTTTAATGTTGCAGAATTGCCGGAAAAGACATGAATATTACTACCACCGGGTCTGCCGCTCAGTAGCTTTACATTCAGCGTAAATTGGGCTTGCAATTTGCTGGCGGGATATGTGTCGTTACTGTTTCCCAGATTAATACTGTTGCCGGGAGAAAGATTCGTGATGGTCACTTCGGCATAATCTTTGCCGCCATTGAAGCCTAAGACGACTTTGTTTTTGGTAAAAGGCGAGCCATTAGCAACAGAATTTTGTTTCCATAATGAATTTCTTGTGCATGTAAAGTAGCCGGAATATTGGGTGTTGAGTATCCAGGTTGCATTACTGTTCAGGGTGAAATTATCTGTCATATCAACCGTGATTGCCGGTGCTGTTATCGCATATTTGGGTTGGCAATCTGCATAGGCTATGTTGCTGCTAAGACTAATTATAGCCGCCAGATACAATGATTTAAGATACAATGGCTTAAGTTTCATTATCTTCTCCCTTAACGGCAAATATTGGCGGTTGAGCCCATTTCAGGCTGTGGATCGTTTATTATGCAGTTCTTTTCGCCTAGCTGACCGATGCGGACATAAACTTGCGATGGTAATTTTTCTACTCGTAGGAAAACCATACTGCCCTGACCAACGTATCCCAAGCTGTTACCTTCTGAATCGACAATTTCAGTACCGAAAGGTAAAGGTTTACCATCAGCTTGAGCGGCGTAGAAAATAAAGGTTTTCCGCTGGTCTGTTTTAAATCCGAGGTGGGTAATCGCACCAGAATATGGCGCAACATCTCTGATGTTACCGATAAGTTCAGCGGCATCTTCCGGCACTTCGCTGGTATCTAGCATGATGGCGTTTTTGCGATAAGGAGAAAGATAAGGTATCAGCAACTTACCGCTGTTGTTTGTCACCATGCTTTTATCACCATTCACAGAAGCGTTTGCTGTGCCTGGCGCATCAATGATGGCGAAAGTTTCTCCAATCTGATTAGCAGCCAAAATTCCGCCTTGATAAGCAACTAAACTACCGGTTGCGCCAAGCCCGATTTGGCGGTACTCCTTGGATTGGCTATAAGAGCTACTCAATGTGGAAACGGATGTCTTATAGGTCAAATTTGCACTGGTGGTTGTCGACCCGCTTTTCTGATCTGAAATATTGAAGTGGTAATTCAAACGGTTGTTTGGACCTGCGCTACCGCTTAATCCCAAATCACTGTTGTTATAGTGACTTTCATTGATTGAGACATTACTGGTCAGATAGGCAGGGTAGTCAAACAACTCAAAAGGAATAGACAACATCAGATAATAGCGCTGCTCCTCTTTACTCTCTTTTTCATTGATATTGTACCGAACACGGCTTGCTGTCAGGGAATAATTGATTTTACCCAGACTGTTGGAATACCCCATTTGATACTCTCTACTTTTATTCTGGGTTCCCCAGTAATCACGGAATGTTCCCGAAAGAAAAAGCGAACCTGCACGACTACCAAGATGTTGGTTCAAATTGATATTGAAAGTATTTTTTTGATGAGAATAGTATTGTTGATTATATCCGTTGCTTATCCAGTCATGCAGATCAATCGCATCAATTAGGGTAAGATAATTTTTAGTTGAATAACGATAAGCCGCCAGAGAGAAATTTGTTTTTGTTTGTGAAACATAGCGGCTATAAGCTAATTTGTAGCTTTGGCCTTTCATGGTGGGGCTATTATCAAATTTGGCGCTGGACTGTGAAACGTCAATTGAGATAGCGCCAATGGGTAGATTAAAACCACTACCTAATAGTAGCGAGTAATAATCTTTACTGATAGTGGCGCCTGTATAGCCGGTCAGGATATTATTAAAACCATATTGATAGCTGGCTTGAAAAAAGTTTGGTTTATAACGACTGTTGGCAATATGTGTTTTGCCTGCACTGATATCATATTTGCCAAGACCTTCTTTCATCATATTAGGGACGGATGAAAAGGGGACGATAAAGCTGTTAATACGTCTGTCTGCTTCCGTCACTTCAACGAGCAAATCACCACCTGAACCTGTTGGTAAAATAGTATCGATGGCAAACGGCCCCGGAGGTACATTACCTTGATAAATAACAACATTATTTTGGATAATTTTTACCAGGGCGTTAGTCTGCGCAACTCCCCTGACGATAGGGGAAAACCCTTGCCAGGCATCGGGATACATGCGCATATCTGTTTTCAGATTGATACCTCGAAAGCGGAAAGAGTCGAATAAATCGCTTGATGTATAACTATCGCCAATACGAATTTCTGAATTAATTGATGAAATTCCCCGTTGCAGATAACGGGTATTGTTACTCCATTTATTACCATTTGAACGTGTGTAATGATAAGAAGATTGATCGCGTAATTGCCAGCCAAATAGATTCAAACCGCTATTAAGTGACACGTAAGCATTATCTTCATTTTCACGGTCGCGATCCTGTTTATTTCTATTTTGAGTACGGTAATAGTTGGCATTATAGGACAGCATAGCGCCGGGGATACCTCTGTCCCAGAATGCAGGATCGATATAGCCTTTTAGTTCGTTTTTGATATACGCTTGTGGGACAACCAGATGCAGACTAAGTTTAGGAACATCGAGATTAACGGTTCCTTCATGTATTATTTTAGTAAGAAGAATTTCATCTTTGGATAAGTTTGATTCTGATAATTGGTTTTTATCAATTTTTATACCTAACCTGGGAAGATCTTCATTGAGCAGGTAGATATCTCTGCCATCGTTCTGGATATTAATATCAAATCTTCCTTTCCAGTCATTATTCAGATATATGTCAATATCGTAACGGCCAGCGGGCAGTTCTGACGTGGAATAAAATCGGGATAAATCCGCTTTTGCAGATTCGCCGACCAGAAAATCGGTATTAAATGTTGCGGCATAGCATAAACAATCTGTATACAGCATTATGCCTATTATCAGAATTAACGGACTAACTTTTTCTTTTATCATGTTCTATGCTATGCCAATAATTTCACTATTGAAGTGGTAAAGTTAATTTATTTATAGCACCAAAATCATCAACAATAGCCAGAGTTAATTTGTCCCCAGCTTTTACTTTTTCATTGGTACTGAATGAATGAGAAGAGAACGGTTTTATAATTGTTCCTTCATTTAGTAAGTTAGGTTGAGTATCAGCAGCTTTAAGGCCGACGACATTCATAAAATAGGGGGATGAATTCTCCAATTTTAGTTGGTTGCCCTCACGTTTTAATGCAATATGTTGTTGGATCTGTTTCGGCGAAATAGACAGCTTGTCAGGCCGGTAGAAAAATTTGATCCGGGTACGAATAGCAATCTGCATAATGTTTTTGTCGCCAATGTTTTCTGCAACGGGCGGAATATCCAGGACATTTAAATAAAATAGCGATTCACGATCAGCAGGTAGGTTACTGTTGATGTACTTAATTCTTAATTGTTGCCCGTTATTGCCATCAATTTTGACAACTGGGGGGGTGAGTAAAAAGGGGACTTTAGCTGTTTCAGGCGTTGAATTAGGATCGCCATCATCTATCCAAGATTGTACCAGAGAGGGTTGGTCTCCTGCATTTAATAATTGAACCGATACCTCTTTATTATTGGCTGGATAAATAACACGTGTTGTATTAATAACGATGTTGGCATGAGCAGATAAAGTCGTTATCCCTAATAATATAGTTAAAAATAATTTCTTCATAACGTTATTTGTGCCAAATTAAATAAGCCTATTTAGATAAATAGGCTTTGTTTATTGTAGTAAGTAATTATAGATAAGTAACGTGATAAGTAACCATCGTTACTACTTTACCTGGATCTGCATCAGCAGTGCCTACTTTGTAGTATTTGGCGTAGAAATCAACAAGTTCAGTTGTTGGCGTAGAGCCTTTGATTCCTGTATCAAATGCTTTATTCAGCATAATCGGTGTGTTTTCGTCGGTGTGTTTAACAATCGCGATACCGACGTTTTTCGGTTTGCCATTTGCATGAAGTTCTTGGTTTATAAGATATTTCGCATCATTGGAAATGGTGTGTGATGATGAGAACTGGATTTTCAACATCGAGGTTGCCGGGTCAAAACCGGCGGCATTGGACTGGCAGTTAGAAAATTCCAGTGAAAATGATTTCTTACCAAAATCAATTAAGCCTTCCTTTTGACCGGCTTGAGTGACTGAGATAGGTTCCAATATAATCGACATATTAGCTGAAGAACCGCCGTTAATAGTACAAGTGGCATCAGTAACAGCGCCAGAGAAATGTAATGTGCCGCCAGCAGAATTATCTACTGCAACAGCAGAGCCTGTGGCAAAAATAAGTGCGGCGGTGGTTGATAACGCTAGTTTATTCATTTTTCCTCTCCAGGAGTAGGGATATCTTAATTGGCTTTATCAGGGGGTAAAGATAGGGGCCCTGAATCCCCCGATACATCAGAAAAATTAAAAAACAATGTTGGTTTTTGTCTTCAAAATTGATTTTATATTGTAAATTTAAAATAAAAATCAATATATTATACAATTGAAAGTATTTTAGTAACTTGAGTTTTGGTTGAATAAATCTAATTATTGCCAATATAAGTTATTATTTTTTCACTTAGATAAAGGTGTTATTGTTTATACATATTTATAACTTGGAAACATATATTATAGACGATTAAACCTATTTAAGAAGGGATTTTTGTTATTTAAGTTAAATTAAGAGTGAATGTCTGTCTTATCGATAAAAATAAGTGAAATACACAGTTTATGAGTATAATTTGGAATTATGTTCTGATTTTTATGTCTTTTTGAGATTTTATTTCTTTTTTGGTCTGTTTGGTTGATTAATGTTTTTGTGATTTTTTGATTTATTTTTTATATGTTGTGTAATATTAATTATTTTATATCAGTTGTTTATTGGTTTTTTATCTTTGTAAATATTTTAATACAATTTTTTTATCCGGTGAAATAATGCCTTGATAATGTGATTTTATCTTTATGATTTAATTTAAGTACAGTCGGTATAGTTTAGTTTTATTATAGGTAATGTTGAGTTTATATTATAACGTAACATTGTGGGAATAATAAATAATAATTGATGATATTTCAATTGGATTATTATTTGAGAAATAGTAATCTAAAATCTATTATATACTTTAACTCATAGTGTTATATTCATTCTTTCATTGAAAATATATGAATCAGTAATTCTCCTGTTGTTCTTTCGCTTTTTCTGCCAACTGCGGAAAATCAAGGGCAATCCAGTAACTTTCTGGTACAGGAAGATCTTTCATTTGGCGGCTAGGCCACAATTGTAATTCGGCCAATTCAGATAATTTGTAGCCAATATATTGTTGTGGCAGGGTAAGCCTGAGTGGAAATTGCTGTTCTGTCGGCGCCATATTAGGTGTGCGATCGCTGTGAATATGGAAATCACGTTGAAGGATTAAGCGTTTATCAGGTATACGGCGTTTGCTGTCCCACCAGATACCATCAACCTGTTCAAACATTTTCCGCGTTTCATCGGGGGATAAGGCTTCCAGTTCACGTAGTGCCGGAGGCAGAATGGCTTGCATTGATAGACGGTATTGTTTCATTGACGGCACTTGTCCTGCCAGTATTAAAGAGAGGGAAAGACGAGCGCCTAGTAGATTAGAGTAGAGATCTTCAGGAGAGAACGCAGATACTTTTTCAGAAAATCCCGGTACAGATTGATAACCATACCATTGGGCTATTTCATGCCATGCAGCAAGTTCAAAAGCCAATTTTACGGCTAGATAGGCAGTTAGGGTATAACGTTGTTCCATCGTTGCTGGTGGAGTGAATTGATAGAATTGGATACGGCGTAATGCCAATTCGCTGCTGAGTTCTATTTGCCACTCTTCTCCAAGACGAGGCCAGATTTGACTGAACAGAAAAACTGCATTATCAGCGGTATCCCGCACATGGGAAATATCAATAAATCCGCCCCGGCGGGTATATATCATCCCCACTTTTTCATTACTGATCCCTGTTAATGAAGCGACGGTACCAAAAAAGCTGTTGTTATAATTATGTGCGCCAAGATTATCGGCATCCAGCACATTACTTATGTGATAAAAAGGTACTGGAATGGTCAGTAATTCAGTTTTTAAATTATAGCCAAAAGCACAGCAAGCCCTTAATCCTTCGGGAGAGGGAATCGGAGTAAGAACCGGCCATGCGCGGGTTGCTTCGGCAGTTGTTTCACTATTTAAGTCAGGTTGTACCGGTGCGATTGAAGAAAAAGTTCCTTGGCATCCTGCAACTAACGTTAAAGCAGCAATCCATAAACGCAATTTCAAAACGCCTCTCCCACCTGAAAATAAAATCCATTGCTTTTTTTACCAATACCAAAGTCCAGTCTGACATTCATTTTAGGTTTGAATTCAAAACGATAGCCAGCGCCGATTGTGGGTAACCAGTTTTTTGAGCCAATATCTTCTGCATAATGGCTTAGGGTTCCCGCTCCTGCCCATAGAACAAATCCATGTCGCCAATTCAATTTGCGCCGATATTCCAATTGGGTGCTGATAACATTTTTGTCCCGATATCTACCTTCATAATATCCGCGCATCCGGTTGCTATTACCTAGCATTGACAGCATATTCCAGGGCACCTGGCCGTCAGTGAAACGACCATAACTATCAAATGCCAGTACAGATTTTTCATCTAATTGATAATAGGTGCTGTATTGCATATCAACGGCGTTAAACCGTCGGTCGCTACCTAATGCCGGGGAAAAATGGGTATAGGTAATATCAAGAACGTGTCCCTGATGAGCGTTAGGCAGAAAATCCCGGGTGTCATAGCTGAAATAGGTGCTGACGCCAGAACTCAATACGGATTGTCCATCCTTTTCCGCTGCGAAAAGCTTTTTGGCGCCGTTATCGGGGTCTTTGGCGTGTAATGATGAAAAATCCCAGCCGACGCCTAAATAGGTAGCGTTAGCAACTCGATAGAGTATTCTGGGTTGTAGGCGAAGTTCCTGCGAGTGATATTTTTCTTTGTGATCATTTACTTTACCTGCTTGATATCCTGTTCCCCAATAATAGGTGGGAACGTTGTTCAAGGTACCGGAAAGAAAAAAACGCCATTGATCGTCAGCAAAGAAATTGTAGTTATCAAATGTGAAGCCAAAGGCACCCGTTGAAGAGGTAAATCCATTCAGGGAAAGAGAAGAGATTTGGCTGGTATGGTCATGATCATCTGGTCGATAAAGACCAACGACAGCAACGCCGAGACCGGCACCTAACTCTGGCGTATAAAAAGGGCCGGGTAAAACGCCCCAGTCAATCGCTTTACTGCTGTCATAGGTATTACTGCCACCTAATTTTTCTAACCAGCCATCAATTTTTTCCCTGCTGAGTAGTACTTCGCCATATGAGGAATCAGAAATAAAAAGGCTGACTAGAGCCAGCCCATGTAAGGTACAGCGGATGTTCATTAGAAACGGAACTCACCTGAGATATAGAAGCTGTTACGTTTGTTAAAGCCAACTTCGGTCAGCATATTAAAGTTGCGTGTGACTTCCAGCCTTGCACCAACGGTATTATTCCAGCGAGATGCAACATGCTGTTTTACTTTGAATTTCATACTCTCATAATCGTCGAGTGCACTTACTAATTTGTCAAACGCGGGCGGTAAATTCAGACTACTAATATTGCCTTCAAATTCCTGAGTAATTTTTTGGTACATACCACCGGTCCATACCTGCAATTTGGTATTTCCTTGCCCTGGGATGATCGATGGGAATATAAACTCATAACCAATACGGGGCGTGACAACCAGAGCGCTAATTTTACCATCCAGAATATCCAGACTGGTGTAGGTATAGTTGGTATCAAGCGTACCAAACAACTGGTCGTAACCTCCTGCCAAGGTAAAACCACCACCATAGGTTTTACCTTTAAAATCTAATTCGAAAGGGACGTCTTTTATCGGCAAAGAAGCAGGGCCAGTGCCAAAGTCAATGGCGACACCTTCAATATTGGTTTTCGATGATCCTTTTGTCCAACCATAAACGCCATAAACATTCAGAAAAGGTAGAACCCAAGTATCTAGTTTGAGCATATGGGATTCATTCTTTTCTCGGGTTTTGCCTGTCTGGATATCCAGAGTATCTTCAAAGCCTGGGGTATCCGGTATAATGATTTTAATATCATCTACAATGATATTTTGTCGCATATTCATATAACCGTAACTGGCGCCAAACGGTTCCGGTAGGTCATAACCTTTAGCTCTGGCTTCATCACCCCAAATTGGGAGTACCCGTGATTCTTGCTTATTCGGTTTTCTGGATAAACTACCATCAGCAGTCGTTTGGTTTCCTCCTGACTGGCTGACAGAGAGAGAAAGAATTGGGCGGTCATCAGCGTAGCTATAAGGGATTGCCAAGCATGATGAAAGGACAGCTAACTTGCTAATATCAGAAAATTTTATGTCAAAAAATTTCATAATAGGAAGCTCGGTTTTGCGAGTAGGGAAATTAAAGTTTTCATTTAAGGCTATTGATTTCTCACCGTAATATTTAAAGCGCAACAAACCCGGCAAATTAGCACAACTCTTATAGATAAGAAATATCATAATATGCTGAAAAGTATAATTTTACTGTATGTTTAATGAGCGATCTTGTTTTTCTCAGGCAAAGATAGAAGCATCATGGTTATTACGCCACCTATTAATCCCCAGAATGCAGCGCCGACGCCAAGTAACGTCACGCCGGAAGCGGTGATCAAAAATGTGATTACTGCTGCGTCTCGTTGTTTTTCATTCTGTAGCGCTTGTAGCAAGCTGCCAGAAATGGTTCCAAGCAATGCTAATCCGGCGATAACATGAATAAGCGCAGTCGGTAGAGCGCTGAATAACATACTGATTGAGCCGCCGAACAGGCCCGCTATCAGGTAAAACACGCCTGCCACGGCAGCGGCCATATAACGGCGATTTGGGTCAGAGTGGATTTCCGGACTCATACAAATTGCGGCTGTAATAGCGGCAATACAGACGGAAAAACCACCAAAAGGTGACAAAATGAGTGAAATGAGCGCAGTCCAGCTTAGCAATGATGAAACAGAAACGGGATACCCTGCGGCTTTCAGTGTGGCGATGCCGGGCGCGTTTTGAGATGCCATTGTAACGATAAAAAATGGGATACCGATACTCAATAGCGAAGAGAGTGTGAAACTGGGGGCAATAAATTCAGGGGTAGCAAATGTGACTGTGGATTGTTGTTCAAAGTGAATATCTCCCTGTAAAGCGGCGATAATCAGCCCTGATAATAGTGTTAAGATAATGGCATAGCGGGATAAATATCTGCGTGCCAGAAGATACGTTAAACACATGCCGGCGGTCAGTACGAAGTTGACTGAAAATGAGGAAAAGGCATCCAAACCAAAGCGTAATAGAATGCCGGCCACCATAGCGGCGGAAAGTGCTTGTGGAATATAGTTTATCAACCGGGCAAACAGGCCGGTGATACCACACAGTAAGATCAGTGCAGAAGCAAAGATAAAGATACCAATGGCTTCATTGATTGATGTTCCTGGCAGCGTTGTCGCTAGGAGCGCCGCGCCCGGTGTTGACCATGCGGTCAGGACGGGTATGCGGTAATAAAGCGATAGTCCCAGAGAGCTGATACCCATCCCAAATCCTAGCATACTTAGCCAGCCGCCGATTTGTAGGGGGGTGGCGCCCGCAGCTTCAGCGGCTTGAAAGATAATGGCTGCGGAACTGGTATATCCAACTAAAACAGCGACAAATCCGGCGGTGATGGCCGGAAAAGAGAGGTCACTCAGGGAAATTGCATGGCGCATCGTGGTCTCCATTTAAATTATTTTGGTTAAAAGCATCTGAATTTGGCTATAATTTAGTTAACTATCAGCGTAAAACAAATTTATCTGTAGTGAGCTTCCTCGTATAAACTTTGATGACGATAATATGACGGTAGAACCTGCCAGAATTTCAAGTCATTTACTGTGATCGAAAAGGTAAGGATCGTAAAGACAAGGATCGCAACGGCAAATAAGTCATAATGAATTTCATTCGAAAAATTTGAAGCTAAAAATAACTATATTCTATAATTAATTCTTATAATTATATGGAGCCTGCTAAATGGAAAACTATGTTCGCCCTGTTTTAACGTTACCGGATAATGCGGAACGATTATTATTGCACTCTTGTTGTGCTCCTTGCTCTGGTGAAGTGATGGAAGCGCTGCATGCCTCTGGAATTGACTACACCGTTTTTTTCTATAATCCGAATATTCATCCAAAACGGGAATATTTAATTCGCAAAGAAGAGAACATTCGCTTTGCGGAGCAACACAATGTGCCGTTTGTGGATGCGGATTATGACAGCGATAACTGGTTTGAACGCGCTAAAGGCATGGAATGGGAGCCAGAAAGAGGGGTTCGTTGCACCATGTGTTTTGATATGCGTTTTGAGCGTACTGCTTTGTATGCTTATGAAAATAATTTCCGCGTTATTTCAAGCTCGTTGGGCATTTCCCGTTGGAAAAACATGCAGCAGATAAATGATTGTGGAAAACGAGCGGCAAGCCAGTATCCGGGAATTCAATACTGGGATTACAACTGGCGTAAGCAAGGTGGTTCAGCCCGGATGATTGAAATTAGTAAACGGGAAAGATTTTATCAGCAGGAATATTGTGGTTGTATCTATTCATTGCGTGATACGAATAAACACCGTAAATCTCAGGCGCGGGATATTATCAGGATTGGTGTTAAATATTATGGTGACGAAGATACCGAAGGTACTTGCTAAGCTTTTCACTTTAATATGTTGAGGGGGGGATTTCCCCCCTGAATTTACAGTTATGGCGTTGTCAAACTTGCGTCATAACTATTGCTGCGTGTAGTGGCTTCATGCTGAAAAACTCAGTGAGCTTTCTTTGCTTCTTTGCTTGCTGCCTTCTGGTGTGAGTGCTGTTTAGCTGTAGTTTTACCCGATTTCTTCTCTGCTTTGGTATTTGCCGTATGGGAAGAAGTCACTTTGGTATCCGAAGATTGGGTTACGGGGGTGCTAGGTGCAGCCAATACTGCGCCAGAGAATAACAGTGATAATACAGTTATAGATAAGCCTAAACGTGTCATGATAATTTTCCTGTGTTTTAACTTTGTTTCATTTGCTGGAATACATTTTGAGCAACTAACTAAGCTACGTGCTATTCCAGATCTGTCTTAACGCACAGTGAGTATACGGGCTTGATCATTAATTCAGCAATTTAAGATAATGCCTTTTTATAGGTTTTTATAATTCGTTGAAGAATCGTTGAAGTTTTTTGGCATAATTTGCCTGATAACAGAGAGCGTTTATTTAAAGCAATGGGTTTTCTATTAACATGTATACTCCGGGTTTTGCGTGTTGCTGGTGGTTCACTGTTCATTCATAAGCAGGTTTGCACAAGCTGTAATTAATTATTATTGCGAGTCTGCTTGTACACTATTTATAGCTTATAGGAACTAATGATGTTCTTAATGAAAATAAAATAAACGCAATTTATTTATGTTTTTGGTGAAATAATTTATTTTTTTAATTTCAATTATATTCATTAAAATAATCTTTCTAAGACTCTGGATATATATTAGGTGGGGATTGTAAATTATATGCAATGGTAATTTTCATTCAATTGCAGAAGGAAAGAGTTATCGCTAAAGTGTTACGCCTGTAGTAATTAATTAACATAAGTATAATCTAGTGGAATTATCATATAATAATATTTTTTTATTTAGATAGATTAGAAAGAAATATTATTACAACTAATTTCTAGGTCTTTTGTGGACAACGGAGAAAACTACACTATTATGAAATTGGCGCATTGAAATAATTAATGCCGATATATACCTTAATCGATTTCAAGATGCATCGCGACGGCAAGGGAGTGAATCCCCGGGAGCATAGCAAACTATGTGACTGTGGTGAGCAAGTGCAGCCAACAAAGAGGCAGCTTGAAAGATAACGAATATAACAGTTTAGTAACTACATCACAGTCTATAATAACAGACTGAACATATTAACGCTCTATTAGGGAAAAACTTATACCGTTCATGATGAAAAGGCAATGAGCTGTCATGGTAACTCATTGGCTGTAATCGGAAAAGTAATGTTAACCAAGTGGAGATAGATATATGTCTAAATACAAATTAAATCGATATTTATTAGCAGGTTCTGTATTGTGTTTTTTTATATCAGGAAATGTTATTGCCGCCAATCCTAAAATATCTGCATATTATCTGAGTGGGCCTGCTGCGCAGGTTGATACTAAAGAATATTATGCCAGCCTTGATAACTTTAAGAAATTAAGTAGAGATATTTCTAAGAATAAGAGTAACTTTAATACGTTGGTATTGTCTTTTGTCCAGCCTAGTTTTGTTAACTATGAAAAAAATAGCCTGAAATGTTCAGGATTGTTTGGTTATACCTGTACCTCAGATCAAATCATTAGCACAGCAGAAGCTGAAAATGCTAGGGCTGATTTTGTGGCATTAAAAAGTGCTATCGCTGATTTAAAATCTCATGGAGTGAGTACTTATATTGCCGTAGGTGGATGGAACTTTAGTTGTTACCCGAAAATTTATGATATAACCGCGGGCAAAAAGGATGCTTGTGGTAATGAACCCGGTGCGGTTTATGATATCTTCCCTAATCCCCTGACCAAAATTCCTCGATTTGACAGTACTATTACGGGTAAAGAAGCAGATAAGGCATATAGAAATATTGTCAATTTAGCTGCTGATTTGGGGGTAGAGGGAATTGATGTTGATTATGAAGAATTCTGGCATGCTGATATTAATGCAAAAAGCTGGAAATTAACCCCTGACTCAATCAGGGTTCCCCCTAATAACAGTGAAACGCTTATTACATCAACTTTAATAGCAAAGGGACTAGGCGGTTATGTTTATGATGCGTCAATGAATATTGTTCCTGGCGCAGAAAAAATTCCCCGCGCAATGCCGGCAACCGTGGATAAATTCGCCGCTATTTTAAAATCTTTTTACACTTCAATTAATGCAGTTAAACCATCGCTTAAACTAAGTACCGCAGGTCCTGCAACGGGAGGTATCCCGAATATGTCCGCTAACTGGGGAACCAATGCTAGGAATAGTGATATTTATGGCGGCGCCTGGTGGGGAGGCAATCTTTATGGTTTGATTTATAATACCGCTCTTAATTATCCCGATTTGATCAACCGACTCAGTTATATTGGTGTAATGACCTATGATTTAAGTGAAAAAGATTGTGGATTTATTGGCGGAGGTGAAACATATATTCCTTGTGACCTTCCTGGGCAAGTTAAGTATTATTATGGTCAATATATTAACTGGCTTAAATCAGGCAATGAAGTTGTTACCTTCCATGTCAAACTGAAAGGGGCGCGTAACTACGCTCAGGCATCAATTCAACCGCAAAAATTATTGGTTTTGCCGCCTATTACGGTTGGGTTTGAAGTTGGTAAACCCGCGACTGGTAATTTACCGCTCACGAAAACAGCGCTCAACAGCATATTAGATGGTACGATCAAATATGGTAAAACGGGCCTGATTATGTGGGATCTATTTAAGAATGAACGTTATGACGGTAGTAACTGGAAAGATGAGTGGGCAACGCCTAATGATCTTTTGTCTATTGCTTGCAAAAAAATAGGGCTGACAGGAGAGCATTATAATTGCGATAGCTCTGTCCCGACACCTGATCCGGCTTTTATCAAGAAAGAATATTGAGGTTAATATTTAAAGAGAGCGATGGAGCTTACCGGAAATATTGAATTTTCATAGTTGATTAGATACTGCCCCGCAATATACTGCGGGGCAACAGATAAAAATAGGTAAAACTATGGGTTTCTTGATGCTGTATCGTTTTCATCCTCGCTGACGATAAACCACGGGGTGTACAGTTTTTCTCGCAAATATTTCTTAGCGGTGATGACCTTATATTCCCGCCCCAATGGATCATAGAGGTGGGTATCGGCAAACAGATCATCTCGGGCGCTGTCATCACTAACGTAGCGCCAGTCATTCAAGAAATAGGGCTGGTAAGTACGTACCGGTTGGCCTTTGTCATCATATTCTGTACGACCGGAAACAGCCCATCGGGTGTCCGTGAGGGCGCTGACCAGAACGCCATTTACATCCACAACCAATCCGCCGTCTTCTTTACGTTGCCAGGCATCACCGGGTTCATGACGAACTGAACTCTGGAGTAACCGGCCAAAACCGTCACTAAAACTCACCGTCTGTTGGTGCTGCTGTTGCGGATCGTTATCGTAGCGGTCAGTGGTGATCCCCAATACATGTGGCGGTAAACGGGGAATACTTGCCAATAGCGAGATAAGTTGAATCGTTAGATTCTGATGACCAACTCCCCGTTTCCCGCTCAGCGCACATACTCTCCCATCTTCGGTAATCATATGAGCGGCACGCAGTTGTGCCCATAGCGCTGCTGCCTCTTCTTGTGATTGAGAAAGCTGAGACAAAGATAACGACGGCATCCAGCTATCAACTGCATAGACTAAACATTGGGCAACGGGGAGAGCGTCAGTTAATGCCAGCGCTTTATCTACGGAATCCGGTGGGGTAAAGGGCTGGTTCGAATAACCTGTGGCTTGTCCTGCCTCTGTACCCCAAAACCGGCTGGTGGTCACGCGACCTAGCGCATCCAGTGTTACAATATGTTGATTATCATTGATATCTGTCAGTTGTACCGGGGTCAGGAAACGATAATCGTAACGGGCTTGCGTCGTTAATCCAGCGGCATCCTGAGTCTGGATTATTACACAATGATGGGTATCCCAGGTCAGTGTAGCTTTCCCTGTCAGCAACGAGTTACGCTGAGCTTGAGGCCGCCAGAACTGTTTGGCATCACCGTAATCGGTATAGCCTTGCCGTGCTACCCATACTGGGCTTTCTGATCCGGTATTAAACAATCGCGCGACTTGCTGATAACCGGCCTGTATCAGTGTGGTATTCAACTCCTGTTCTTCAATTACGCCCTCATATGCCTGTAATGAGGTATCGTCCATCATGGCGGTTTCTTGAAATGCTACCAGAGCCTGTAATGTGGGCTTTTCTAGTGTGACTTCCGATTGACCGGCGGTATAAAACGTCTGTTGTTGCCCCAGATAAACGGCGGCTTTTTCATCTGCTAGCAGGCCATCTGCTTTCAGCAAGACTTCAAGAGAGATTCCTTCGGCCGGAATTTTGCTCCGATCATAAGTATAAACGTCACGACGTTGTGCATTTGGTAAGCCTAATCGCCAGTTTTCCCCGTCAATCAGGTGATGCCAGCTATTTTTTTGTCTCGCCAGACGTAATAGTTGTTGTTGGTCATCATAGCTGCTGTCAAACAGGGTTTCCGGCAGGGTAGGCGGGTAGGGATTTACTGCCGGTTTTTCGCGGCGCGGCCAGGCAATATCGACACTTTGCAGTGATTGACCAAAGATATCGTGTTGCAACCAGATACTCTGGCTGAACTGTGGATCACTGATGATACGTTCATAGTGATAGCTGCGATTTTCAATGGCAGTCACCCAGGCAGATAATTCGGTTTCTTTATCTACCGGAATAGAGCGTACCTGATAGCGCGATTCACTGACGGTATAAGGCGCCGTTTGCTTATCCGTTCCGTCCAGACCGTAGAGCTCACTGCGTAAAAGTTGGCCTTTAAGCGCCCGCGTCAGCCAGTTACGTTGTGTCTCATTGGGGGTAAATGCTTGGTCTGTCTGGTTGGCGTTATCCCAGACGGTATAACGGGTTTCAAATCCGCTATAAGCTTGAGTATCTGCTTGCCAATACTCCGTGGCTAATTGGCTGTCTACTTCATCTATCCCGGTGGCGAACCAGCTAATACTCAGTGACGGCGCCGCCTGTTCGGGGGCGGTGCCGTGAGAAAACGTTGTGGTATCGGTCTGTTTGACACAACCAAATCCTCTGAATTCCCGTTCTTTACCATCCCAAACGCCGTGGCTGTAGCTGACTTCACTGGTAAGTCGGTTACCGCTGATTTCATCCTGAATTTCGGTATGCCATAGCAGATGCATTGGAAATGGCAGATAACAAGCTGGGGATTTGCCTGCTTTGGCGAGCTGTAATTTCTCATCCAACCAGAATTGCGCGGAACTGCGATAATGCAGGGTGTGATGTGCGCCGCGGTTATTGTTCATCACATTCAACAACCAAGGTTTGGTCAGTGACAGGTCGCAACGCCAGTGATGCGGCGCTATATGCGGCACAGTCAGAATCAGGCTGGCTATTCCTAATCCCTGAATATCGGCGACTTGAAGTTGGCAAGTGTTGTCAAATTGTACGCCTTCTGGCAATGCTAATGTCAGTGGGGCATCAAACTGATTACCACTTTGATTGAGATAAATAAGCAAAGAGCCGGATTGCGCATAGATAAGGTCGGTGGTGCCGGAACCGTCGATATCCGCCAGAAACAGTCGTTCGGGATTGAAGCTATTTTCGGGCTGACTAAATCCCGGCAAGGTTAGTGGTTGACCGAAACGGCCATGTCCCAGATTAGGCCAACAGGTGACGCGATTAGCGCTGATTTCCACCAGATGTTGTTGACCGGAACCGAGCATATCACTGAAAGCCACCAATTTGCGGGCGTCGGTCCCAGTGACGGGCAGGGTGATACCTGTAGATTGGGGCACATCTTGTCCTTTATGCCAGCCGTTTCGTTGGTTGGCATACAGACGCACGCTTTTCGGCCCGATTAATACTAAATCGGATAAACCTGCCCCGGTAAGGTCAGCGAACTGAATGTTTGGATGAAAATATTCCACGGGCAAAGCATTGATTGGTGTAAAGTGCGTCCATTTTCCATTGGGCTGCTGGCTATGGTATCCGCGAATACCGGAGGCGGTGACTACCCAATCCAGTTGACCGTCTCCGTTGATATCCATCAATGAGGCGTTATCCTGCAAACTGGGTAGGGTAGGCAGTGGGGCGATTTTGTCGTAAGCGACGGCATTACTGTCTCCGCCTTCCTGACGTTGCGGAGCTTTATACCACCAAGCGCTGCGATCCTGATACAGCATACCCGGTAACCCTTCTCCCCGCAGATCAACCAATTGATAACGTTGCTGCGAGTTAAAATTATCTAATGCATCAAAACGTTGCCATGTCGGCATCTTCTCCAGATCAAACCGCTGCCAGGCTAATTCCAGTGGCGGCAAGGTGACTGGGCGGCCATCCGGTTCATGGCTTAATTGGCGGATGGTAATCAATGTGGTGACGCTGGCGTTTTTGTCATATTCCAGTATCAATCGTCCGACCAGTTCCGGCGTGTCATTAGCGCCGGTTTCTCCGGCCATGAGCGCGGTACGGTGAAACATCAGCACCTGTTGACATAAGCGGCGAGTACGCACTTCAAAACCGTATTCATAGCGAGAGAAGCTATCTGGACGTACCGACCATTGCGCTGTACCTGTATCCCATGCCGGTACGGTATGAAGTGAAGTATCTCGCTCACCGTGGTCAAAGACCAGATGAAACAGCCACTCTTCCGGTGCGGGAGGGGGGTTATCCAGTACGAACAGGCTGGTTTGAGGTTTGATGTTACCGTAGTTCACCTGTGTCAGATAACGCTGTGCGGTAGCATTGGGATGAGCTGTTTTTTCATTGTCGTCACAATGGGCTTCATCTTCGGCTCGGTATTGATAGCTGACATGTTCACCGGTTGGCGTCACGGTTTCTTCCAGCAACCACTGGGCGATTTGTTGGTCATTTTGCGGATTTGCCAGACAAGCCTGTGCGGTTTTCCCTAAGATGTGCAGTTGGCCGTCCGGTGACGATATTAGCCAGAAAGCGCGTCCTTCTTGACCGGAGGCAGGTTGCCAGAATTCGATCTTACTGAAATCCAGGATCTGACGGGCTTGATAGCGGGTCACGGTATAGGAGATTGGTAAGGTAACGCCTTGCAGCGTCTTAACGTCTTGACGAATATCAGGTTGCCCTTGGTCATTCAGGGCGATATTCATGACCTCGCCTTGTGGGGATAAGAATGTGTCGTCATTACCGTATTGTGGAATGCCATGTTGGGTGCGTCGGCTAATGGTCATGACGCCACATTGCCAGCCGATGCCGAAAGGCCCGTTACCTGCACTGTTGCTGTAAATCAGCGATAATCCAGGAGCAGTCCCTCTGCCCGTTGAAAGGGGCAATGGCAGAGACAGGGTGGCCATTCCATCAGGGCCGGCAGCATTCAGTGCTTCTCCCATGCCATTGATAGCGCCGCCGCCTTTGGGAAGTGACAGCGTTGTAATCGATACTTCTGGTGAATCCTGCATAAAGTACTCCTTAATAACAGGCCCCTAATAGGGACCTGTAATCGAAAAAGAAAAGAAATTTATGCGTCTCGAATGATGTAATTCAGATGCACAATGATGTCACTCAAATTAGCAGCCAACTCGTGTTGCGCTCCCTCTTTACCTGCATGGAAAATGTTTAGCGCCAGCGTACCGGTTGTCGCATCTCGACCTTCAAAAGGCAGAAAACGGCTATCGTTAAAGTCGGTAACAAACCGGCCGCCGTCATTCATACCGTGTGATAAGGCGGCGATTTCCGCGCCCATTGCCAGCGTGGCTTCAATATCTTGATAGGGTCCCAGAAGTGTTGGCAGGGTGACGGCGATGCGTTTAATGCGACGCTTCTTCTCGTTACCCAGGTTGTAAGAGTTATCCAAACCTAGCTGACTCAAATCCAGTGTTGCTTGGAAGATATCCCCTGTTAGCGTCAAAGTGACGCCGCCGGATGGAGATACCGTTTCCCCGTTAAGCACTTTATTGATATTTTTACTTAACGTCCCTGTACCAAACAGGGTATCCAGCGACACGGTGCGGATGGCTTCCAGACCGATGCCGCCACGTGCAAGCCAGATAGCATCCAGTTTCTGTAGTTCTGAGCTTAAACCTTCCCCCGCTAACAACCCTTGCCATAGATCATTCCACACTGGAACCTGGAATAGACTGTCGCTGTCTTTCTCGCCCAATTCCTGTACTAATGCAGCTTTTGCCTGGAGACATATTGGTAAAGTGGAATCATACATCTGGTAATAGAGCGCGGAGAGACGACCGGCCATCCAGTTATACAGCGCCTGTCCGGTAAAGCGAGTGGTTTGCAGGTCATAAATCGCCTGAGCATTCGCTTGTTCGGTTTCAGAGAGCGTGATCTGTTTTTGTGCCATCGTAATCTGCTCTTGCAGACTTTGTATCTGGGCATCCAGTTGGGTTATTTCGTTATCAGCAACATCCCGTTGTAACGTCCATTCTTCCTGACGACGCTGATAACCTGCTGTCACTTCCGAAATGCCGGCGCTCTGATCTTGGATACCGGCGCCCACTTGGGTTGCTTGCCCGGAGCCAATTAATGGCGCTCCCCATTCAGAACCACCGTTAGCCAGCCCGAAGACGTTAGGTACAACGTTGGCGATTCCGCCGGCAATCAGTAATCCTGTCGCCACGCCATTGGTGATCATGGCGGTGCTGCGTAGTGTCAGACCGGCGATTTCTGCTGCTGACAGACCGCCGTTAATCAGGTCGCTGTAGTGTTTTTGCCGTAATGATGCGCCATCCCGGCTGGCTTGTAATGCGGTCAGGCTATGTTGTAATCCTTTCAGATTATTTTGCTGTATATCGTTCTGTTGTTTCAGGATGGCTTGCTGTTGAGTCTGCAACAGTAGCGTCATTTTTTCATTATCTTGACGCTCTAATGTCGTTTGTAAGCTGTTGCCGAACTGAGTCAACAAACTGACGGCAGTGCGGGCGCGTTCTACCAATAGTGGATAGCGCCAGCCTTGAACACTGCCTTGACCGCCAGCCGGACTGCTGCCTGTACCATCGCCCCCGGCTTGTTGACGTTGCAGGGTTTTCGGATCTACCGGAGTGGCATACAGTGGCAGATTTAGCGGTTGACCATCTAGACTCAGGTTGTGGCGTAGGTTATATAGACGTAATTCAAGCTTATCCCAGTAACCGAACAGCACATCGTTGTATGGCGGCAGGAAATCGCCGTCACCAATATTGGCGGTATCACCTGCGCTTAGCCAGCCAGCGAAGGTCATGGCTTCTGGCGAACTGAGCAGTGTTGGTGTGGCGATTTTGCCTGCTTCTACACTCAGCGTCGGATTTGGCCAGGTATTAGTGGTATGGATATCAGGACGCGCTCCCAGTAGCTGCTGTGCCTGAATGTAGTACATTTTGGCTTCGACTAAAGTATCACGCTCAAGCTGACGGTAAGCGCTATCGCCGCGGGCAATCAACAGGTCAAGGGTATGCAGGAATATCGCCAGCTTGTAATGCATCGGGTCCGCCATTGCGATCACATCTGGATCAGTGGTGGCAGGCTGTGTGGTATCCCATGCGGTATCCAGTTCCAATGGCATCACATTCCAATAACGTGGTTTACTGCCATCCATAATGAGCTCGCCGTTAGCATCACGGTAACCGGCGCTGCGGAAAATATATTTGTACCAAGTGTCCGCGTCTTCGTAACGTTGCTCGGTTTGCATACGGACCGCAATCAGGAACGGAATATGGAAGAAGATTTCCCATAGATAAATACCATAGGGGCCACTGAAATTATCGACCGGATTAGATCCGCCAAATTGCCCTTGTACGTCGTAATTAAGCAGTGAATCAATGCTAATATCTAATAGCGCGTTGAGATCTACATAATTAGGAAGGTGTAAATCAATGGCGGAACCAGAAGGTGGTGTAAATTGCTTGCCGTCTGATGAAAATGTGCCATAGGAGGTGAATTCTATTGTATTAATAGAGAGTGTAAAATTGCAGTAGTTATCATTATTGTAACTTTGTCCATGACACATGCGTAATTTAGTTGTGGCATAATTCTTTGAAGATAAATTTGCACTTCCTGTATTAGATAAATTCTTAATTACTTCTCCAGAATCATAACACAGCGTCACTCCGGTGCGGGGAGTAGCTCCGCCAGCATTCTGAAAAATAAGTACTGTTCCATCATCAGAAATATTCATCTGAGCATCAGAACCATATTGTGAACTTACTTCAGTCGGGCTTGATGATCCTGTTGCTCCAACTCTATTGTAGTCAGTAAAAGAAAGCTCCAGGATTTTTTTCTTTGATGTCCAGCTATAATCGCTACTCATCACCCAGATGTTTTTATAAACAAAATCTATTTTATCTTCTTTCGATATAGTAAACCAACGGATGTGCAGCTTGTTATTTTCCCAGAAAGGCTCTACATGCCCTGAATATGCCTCGCTAATTCCAGCATTAATTGCTCGCCACTCTGACCATTGATCCGGTTTCAGCTTACCGCTATCAGAGACTAAAGTTAATTTCCGCCAATAAAATGCATAGGGGGCATTTTGTGTACGGCCAATAAAGAAGATAGTTTTATTATCCTTACCTTGGCAGGCAGTAATATAGTCAAGGGTAACCAAAGTGTCATAACTAATGAGATAATCACGCAACTTAGATTCGACCAATTCACTTTTTAATTTCCCTTGAGAAATACCCTGTTCAAATGCGGTAAATATTTCGGTCTTATTCAATCGCAATGTTGGATCAATATAATCCCCGGCATAGAATTTCAACCGCTCCTTGCCAGCCCAAGTGCTATAACGGTGGTTAAAACTATCCCAGTTATATAAAAACTGCTCATCGGCAAAATAGGGTTTTGCTGAGTCAGCCAGTGTGCCGTCATAGCCTTCTATCGCACGATGGATAAACAGTTGCAGACTGCCAATTGCCTCGGACAACGGTGAAGTGGTAACCAGATCGCTAATTTTGGTATCCAGCAACAGATATTCATACAGATCATCAGCGGTCTGGATACTCTCTTTTAAATCTGCGGGTACTTGGGTAGCAATATAATGAGCAACCAATGCATCACGGCGCGCTTCTTTTAACGTTTGTGTAAATAAAGATTCAGACATAATCAATTCCTTCTTATCCGGTTACTGATGGTTGCTGATTGCGGCACTTAAGTTTTGGGCTACCGATGCCAGTAAGGCGCTACTCTCGGCGGCAGGGTCTGCTTGCATCATGGCCAACAGATTGCCCAGAGTGGTACTACCGACATTCAAGCTTTGTCCGACGCGTAACCAGGTCAGAAGTTGCCAGAGTGATGTAAAACTTTTCGGCCAGTTATTTTCCCCTAATAGCAAGGTATTGACTTGCGCTACCGTACCTTTATCCATCTCATGCAATGTGGCGATAAGTGAAGCTGCATTTTCAGTCGTCATACCTTTGGCATTTAATTGATCGAAACAGCGCATCGCTTCATCACGGGAAACGGTGACCTGAGTTTGCCACTGTTTAAAACGCGATAGCGTGAGTAATAGTTCCAGATTGGGAGCAGGAACATGAGTGATACCGTTGAGTAAACGTTCAGGATAGGTTGTCAGTAATTGCAGATCCTGCTCGGTCAGGCTCAGCCATTTCACAATTAACACTAGCTGGCTAAGTTGCTGAGTAGCAATGACTAGAGAAGTGTCGGTTTGCAAGTTATCCAGTGTGGCATTGTTATGGCTAAACAGGGTTTGAATATCATGCCAGTAGTTTGCCAGTGTAAAAGGATTGCCACTACTGGCTGTGATTTTCTCCAGCCAGAAGGTGACGATACCCATCACATTGCTCTTAATGCCGAAACCGGCACTTAGAGCACGCAGCACTTTCTGCTGTAACGCTGAATCCATTGTTTCTTTAGCGGCAGTTTGACTATTCACACTGCCACAAACGTTTTCCAAGAAATTGAACATCTCAGCGGTGGCGGTACCGCTCCATTGCGTACTCACCATCCCTTGCAAATAAGTCAGACTTAAGTTCACAGATGACATCCAATCCAGTACCTGCTCGGTACGGCGTAAAATCGCCAGCGGTTGCAGGGATTTTGCCTGACCTAACTGTTGCAACACGATATCTTTTCCGCCTTCCATCAAGCGCCATAAAATTTCGGCTTGGGCAAATGTCAGCCCAAACAAACGGGGAATGGCGCCGAAGCGATACAACTGACTGGCGGTATATTCATCCAAGGTAAAACTGCCTGCATTACCGAAACAATAGCGACCAATACGGAAAAATTCATCACTGGTGACACCCAATGCTTTGCAGCATATTGTGGATAACTCATCCTGCTCATTTTCTGCATATTTCACTGCTGTACCTAGCGCAATGACGTGATTACCATCGGCAGAGCGGAAAGTGGTTTCATAGAAACTCGGTGTTTGGTCTGGCGTGTAGGGATTCACTGAGCTAATGAACGTCACAAAGGTATTGGCATCAAGCCCATAGCTTTTTTTCAGGCTGACATACTCTGCTAGTGCTTCAAGAACCGGCTTATCCAGCACAATTTTGTCGTGGTGGTCCGGCACACTACGGCTGGCATTGACAATCAGCCAGTCTAATTCTTCAAACGACAGCCCGGTCTGGGATGATAAACGCACCAGCTTTTCAGCGCGGCCGGCCAAGGCGACTACCGTATCGTCAGTGAAATTCAGGCTCTTGCCATCGGTTTGTATCCACAGATATTGACCATCAGCCTCTGCTCCTAGTGTGCTGTTAAGATAGGCGGCACCGTAGACATTGACGCGGGTAGGGGCGGTTTCCCCAAAACGAACATAGAGGCTGGCGGCTTTCGCATCAGAGCTGTTTTGACTATAAGATTGCTGAGCGGTTAGAGCCATTAGCTGATTGAAATTTAACCGGGTTTTTTCACAGAAGGTTTCGATAGAATTTAATGCCGTAGTTAACGCGGAGGCCGAAGATGCCGTTTCCTGTAAGCTACTGCCGCCAAGGCCGTAATGGTTAGTAATATCACCTTCTGTCGGTGCCGGATTGGTCATCAATTGATAACTCACCGGCGTCAGTGACAAGGTTTCGCGGGCTGGTGGCGATGGAATATCGTTAATAGCGGGAGGAATAACATCATCTGGGTTTGTCGGGGTACCTGAACTATCGCTGCAAAACGTTAATAACAGCCCATTGTCTTTTGTCCCATTGATGACCAGCGCATTTTTCCAGTTTGACTGACCGGAACTATCTACCGCGATATAACCCTGCTCCGTTTTCAGATAGTACTTATCCTTATCCTCGCTGCGTTCCAGTGTGACTGGCAGATGGAAGCTTGATAAAGGCTGAGTACTGCCTGATTTATTGGCTACTTGGGCGAAAATACCGTCTTTATCCGGGTTGGTTGGGCTGTTACCTCTTAAGAAACAGCCGGTTAGAACATTACCGTCTCCCATCTTTGTACCATCGGGAGCTCCCAGGTAGTAACACTGTTTTGCCATTGACCAGGTGAGTTGTAATGGTGCGACGATGGCGGCAGCGGCCTGATCTGGATTACCTGCAATCAATTGTGCGCCGATGATGCCGCTCCCACTGGTGTACTGCGACAGGTAAACCATTGGTTGCCCGCTGAATCCTACCGCTTTGAAATAAAACGTATTGCCGGCAAAAAATGTGTTTTTATTATCATCTTGGGCAGCGAACAGTTTGAGTGTATTCGTATTACCGGCCTGTTCTGAAACCGCTTGTGCCGTGGTATCGGTCAAAGTATTCCACACACCGTTCAGCGTTCTGGCTTGTGCCGATAAAGCGGAATCGATTTGCGACAGGTGATCGTCATAAGGTAACGTCATTGGGAAGAACGCACTGGACAGCTCAGCAATATCTTTACTGCCTTTTTGTAACACATCCAACAAAATATCGAGGGAAGTGACCTCTTTATTCATCGTCGTTTCGCTTAATATCAAGTCTTTCAGATCAGCCCGGCGATTATCAATATGCAAACTGGAATCTGATTTATGCAGATCTTTAGCAACCCTATAGAGTGCGGAAGCATAACGGCCCGGTGAAAACAGGGATTGAATAGAAGCAGCGTCAGCATATTGACTGGCACGGTTCATTAAATCGCTGAAATCCCCATCACCGCCAATATTCTCTACCAAAGTATCTTTAAGGATAGATATGTTGGCTTGCGCGTTAAGTTTAGTCAGCCCATTAATGACCGGTTCCTGACGTAATTGCCATGCTCGGTAGAGGGATTTCAGATTTTCTGCCCGTTGCCGCGCCTGACGATAGACTGTCTGAGCCTCTTGAACGGGCAGGGTGGGAACGGACTGAACGAAAGCAGCCCGGCTGATTGATGCGATGTCAAATACGTTTTGATAACCAGCATCAAGCAGGGGTTGTTCGGATGTACCTGATAAAAATGATATTTTATTTTGCATAACAGTCACCATTACATGGTTTAGAATTAGAACATCTTGGAAGGTTAGTTTCGAAAAACGAGCTAGCTTTCTTGGTGTTGCAATTCATAAACATTCCTTTTTATTTTCATTTATTTATTGCTGGCTAATTTAAGGTGATACAGGGATAAGAAAACGACCAGTATGAGAAATTTCATCCAAGGTGCTGATAGCAAAAGTGTTACAACAATGAAAATTAATTTATGATAATAGGCTAGTTCATCATTTATCTTAGGTATTTAGAATCATTTTCACTATTTGGTAAGAGTTGTTAATTTATGGAGGCATGACTTTATAGCGTGGAAGCTTATTATGTTAAGCTTAATTTTTATTAATGTAGGAATAAAAAATTAATTTAATCATGGCGGTAAGGAAGTTGCGTAACAGTTTCAGTCTGAAAATAATCAGACTTGCATCTATCGGGATATTTCTGGTGGTCTTTACCGGTTAATTTGTCGGTCATCTTTGGTTGTGTTGGGTGAATAGATTCCTTCCACATATATTTGCTGGCTAAAACACACAACAACCTGTTTTGTTTGCTTTTGCCAGCTTCATTTGAGCGATAGAGAGGCTGGTTATTATCGCATCTTGCGCCACAATGGCATGATATTGGTTAACACATCAGGGGGAGGGCAAGGATCATTCACCTTTGCCATTTTCCATAAACCGGTCTGGCTCTTACGGGCAGCATTATTGGACATGAAAACTTGATATAACGAGCCTGTATCGCCGGCATGATTATGGGTATCAAGAAAACCTTTATTTCCCCATCGATTATAGAGAGAAATACTATCGCCTTCTCTGATATTTTCATTTGGCGGTGTGGTTTCACAATAAATAACCCATTCTAATGTCGCTCTTGTGCGGATATCTGAGGTGTAGACTTGATGTATTTCCGTTAATTGCTCATTTTGATCCACTACATCATAATATCGCAAGTAACCACCATCACAGTAATACAGGTTGTGAAGTAAAATAATATCATTATTGATTATTTCACTTCCGACAGATTTTCCTGTTGCTGACTCAATTCTCCAGGCGCCGCCATAAATAGCTAAAGATGCGTCTACGGTTACCACACTGTATTTTGTACCCGGTTTATTACCGTTGCCAAATACGCTGAGATACCCACCGCTCCAGTTCTTGTAGCTGTTTAATATTGTCACGGTATCGCCATATTTAAGTACATTATCCATCGTTTCCTCAACAAATGTATTATCTTTCTTCGAACAATTGATACCATTCTGAAATTACTTTTCATCCAATTATGCTATTGCTGCATAACGCCTGACGTCATTTCAGGATTCGGCTATCGTAATTAACAGGTTATTTCGCCTTTTATGTGATCCCGGGTGGACTTAAAACAGGTACGAATTCCTGTACTGATGAATATTCATAGCAACGGGAGATAGGAAAAGAAAAGATTAAAAAATTAATTTTTATCGGATGGTGGATTATTTTGAGAATGGTCTGGTTTGGCCTTTATTATGTTACTTGTAGATTTAAATTGTATTATTTCTGTATTTAGCTTTTGACATATCTGTTGTGATGTACAGAAAAAAGCGGCATATTACCGCTTTAATTTACTGATAGATGTTATCTCTACAGGTGTTGCCAGAGTGGCATATTTTGGCTTTTGATTCACTCTTGTGACCAAATTAACACGACTATGCTGTCATCGTAATTATTATTGCCCCCATTGCTGGCGCCGATAATGGCGGTTCCCGGCTTTTCATCAAGGGTATTATAGGCGTAACGGAGTTTGCAGGGTTTGCCGTCGCCGATAATTTCAATGCAGACTTTGCCTGTGCTTGATGAGTAACTTTTAAAGCCCAACACACTACTGACACTTTGGTTGATCAATGTATCGACTAATTGATCGTCAATATACACTTTTATTGTCTGCTGATGAGCTGTATTGCCATAGGCTGACAGGCTAAGCTTTATATTGTGAGGTAACTGAAAACAGTGTTTACCGGTGTTATTGCTGCCGCATATTCCGCCACAGCTTCTATACTCACTCCCTAACGAATCTATATCAACCGATACGGCGGCTTGAATTTTTTTGAAGGTGACTCCGTTCCAGTAAGCCTGAATAAAGGAGGGGCCACTATCGATAACCTGAGATTTTGTATTGTATTGGATGTAATAACTATCTTTGAAAAAGTAAATAATAGAACCGGCGGTATTCTTCCATAAAATAACAGTATCGAGGTCTTCACTGAATCCTGCATATTTCCCGGTAGTTCCCCATCGGTCTGAAATAGTTTTTTTATTGATTGTGTGTGAACTGACAGTGTAATCGATGCAATCTCTGCCTTTAAAGAAACAGACAACATCTTGTTTTGTATCCACCCATTCTGTGGCTGCGTCTATACCATTTTCAAATCCCGTACCTTTCAATCCCGGCCATCCCTCAATAATGGGTTTTGGCCCATCAATCACCAAGGCTTTGGCTATATCGAATTTAAGGTATTGAGAGCCTTTAAAGAAATATAATAAGCCGTTTAAATTAATCACATCGTCAATATCTTTTTGAAACTCGGTAGGGAGACCCGGCCAATCGTTGCTGATAGATTGGGGATAGTCAGTGTCTGCTTTATCGTCTGAGTCGTTATATCTAATGTTTTCTGAGTTAAGAAATAGATAGCTCTTTGAATTCATTTTTTACATCCTTAATCATGGTTAATTTGAATGTCATTTTAATGTGTTTACTCGATTTTCTATTTTCAGATATCACAGCGATATATTATTGTCTCATGATAATGGCCAATTCAACACTACCACACTATCATCATAATTGTCATTGGAACCATTGTTAGCGCCGATAATGGCTGATCCTGGTTTTGTTTCGAGCGTGTTATAGGCATAACGGAGTTTGCAGGGTTTGCCATCTCCTATAATCTCAATGCAGATTTTGCCTGTCCCTGATGTGTAGGTTTTAACATCTGTTATGTGACTTATTCCCTTACCGGTTAAGGTATCGACCAATCGGTCGTCGATATAGACATTGATTGTTTGTTGATGAACATCACTATTTACGTAAGCAGTCAGGCCAAATCGAATACTTTGAGGTAATTGGAAACAGTGTTTACCGGTATTATTAATTCCACATGTTCCGCCGCAGTTTATATTGATATCACTACCTAATACATTTGGATCAACTGACACTGCTGCTTGAATTTTATTGAAAGTGACGCCTTTCCATTTAGTTTGAATAAGGTCGGGTTCACCATACATACTATTCAATATTAGATGTAAGCGGAGATATTCATTGCCTTTGAAAAGATAAATAAAATAACCGGTGTTCCGCCATAAAATCGCGGCATCTAAATTCGCACTAAATTTCGCGTATTCCCCGGTAATTCTCCATCTTTCTGCGATAGTTTTTTTGTCGATGGTATGTGAGCTAACTGTATAATTGATACACTCTTTGCCTTTAAAAAAACAAACGATATCTTTTTTTGCATCTATCCACTCTGTGGCGGCGTCTATCCCGTTTTCAAATTCCGTTCCTGCTAATCCCGGCCATCCTTCAATAATAGGTTTTGGTCCATCGATCACTTGCGCTTTTGCAATATCGAATTTAAGATATTGCGATCCTTTAAAGAAATACAAAGCACCATTTAAATTAATCACATCATCGATATGCCTTTGAAACTCAATAGGCAGATTAGGCCAATTGTTACGGATAGGTTGAGGATAACCTATATCTATATTATTTAATGGATCATTATATTTAATATTTTCTGAATTAAGAAAAAAATAGGTGTTTGTATTACTATCATTGCCAATCTCGCTACCTAATAAATCCGTATCAAGTGATACCGCGGCTTGAACTCTTTCGAAGGTCACGCCACGCCAATTAGCGCCAATGGGTGCTTGGCCATCAATAGTATTCGATTTCAGATGAATCCTGATGTTCGAATTATCTTTGAACAGGAAAAGAAAAGGGTTGCCAATATTTTTCCATAGAATAGCGGCATCCAGATTTTCACTAAATTCTGAGTATTGCTCTGTTATTCCCCATCGGTCTGCGATAGTTTTTTTGCTAACAGTATGTGAACTCACCGTATAATCAATACAATCACTGCCTTTAAAGAAACAGACGACATCTGTCATACCTGTTTTTTCTACATCGAGCCATTCCGTGGCAGCGTTTATCCCGTTTTCAAATTCTGTTCCTGCTAATCCCGGCCATCCTTCTATGATAGGTTTTGGTCCGTCAATCACTTTTGCTTTTGCAATATCAAATTTAAGATATTGTGAGCCTTTAAAAAAATACAAAAAACCATTTAAATTAATTACATCATCAATATGTCTTTGAAACTCAATAGGAAGATCAGGCCAATCATTATTTATAGGCTGGGGATAACCAATGTCTGCTTCATACGATTTCTGATTGTGTCTAATATTTTCTGAACCAAGGAAAAGATAACTTGATGTATTCATTTATATATATCCTTGTTGGTGATTGGAATTTAATATGTTGTTTGAGTTTGTTTTTTACAACTGAAATAGAGTAAAAGAGATATTAATATTATTTCGCTTTAATGATTCCATATTTATTGCCTATGTTAGTGCACATAGAAATTAATACTATTAATGAGTGATAAGCAAGACTATATATTAATAACTCAGTAATGGATTTAATATTACTGTATTTTGTGTGACTTACTTTATTTAAGAATGAAAGATGAACTTTATCTAAGGTATAAAATACAAGATTAATGTGTCATTGTATTTTTTATAGGAGATATTTTAGTCATGAAATTAGAACAGCATGAACGTCAAATCTCAATTGAAAGTTCATCTAACTCCAATTCCGTTCCAATAACGGTATGGGAACCCAATTTATATCCTGAAGGTCGGTGGATAGATGCGACAACACCGCGAGCTGGCGTGTTGTTTAAGGACTCAGCCTATGGGACTAGCGCTTGGGATATCGTCAGTGTTGGGGGAAGGAAAGCTTTCAAGGCACAAACTTTGTCTAAATTTGGCAATGTCGGTAGCCACTGTTTCGGAATTGCGACAGATACACCTGTTGATGCCAGACATTGCTATTGTGAGCTTGACCTGTTTTGTAATCCATACCCTGACATTACAGTGTGTGTGCTATCCAAGAAAACCAATGCAAGCGGTACATATCAAAATATTGGTTACGGCTATATGGCGATTCATTTGACTGGCGGGTATAAAGGTAAGACTCAATGGATGCCATCAAATATTTCGTTAGGTACTTCGATTGACACTGCAACGCCTTATATCATGGTTTGGAATCTTCAGGCTGCTAATTTGATTCAGTCAGTTAATTTTGTTGGTAAACAAATAGATGGTATTTATAAAGGTCAACCTACGCTAAGTAATGCTCATTCTGGTTTTCCATTGAGTTATGAATGGCCCAAAAATACTTGGTCACGCTGGCGAATTGGATTGCTTGCGGCAAATAACGGTACATTAATCATCGAATGGTATAACACTGTAGCCGATAAATGGAAGGTAGAGCTTTACCAATATAATATGAACACGCTTATGACGGGAAATCTTACGTCTGGTCAGACAGGGATTATTTCTGGCATGTCTTCTAACGCTACCACAGTAGATCAACAAAATTCTCTTTATAGAACACCGTTTGATCGAGCGATATTTTTTCAAGATTTTTAAGATAGAATATTGAATCCAGTTATTTAATCATCTTGTATGATATATACAAAGGGGCTTTTTTATTGGCCCCATATATTATTGTAATGTAGAAAAACTATTTTTGTTTATGGTGAAATTTGCCAAAGTATTTTTAATTTATACCAACGGCCAATTTAACATGACTACGCAGTCATTGTAATTATCATTAGTGCCATTTTCAGCGCCGATAATCGCTGTTCCCGGTTTTCCATCAAGGGTGTTATCGAAATAACGCAGCTTGCTAGGTTTGCCATCTCCTTCAATTTCAATGCAAACTTTTCCTGTACCTGATGTGTAGATTTTAGTCGCCATCGGATTATTTTTTCCTTTGTTGGTTAATGTATCTACCAGAAGGTCGTCAATATACACTTTTACCGTTTGCTGAATGTTCGTATTATTATAGGCCGTTAGGCCAAATCGAATACTTTGAGGTAATTGGAAGCAATGTTTGCCAGTGTCATTGGTGCCACATGTTCCGCCACAGTTACTATTGCCACCACGGTCATTACCTAACAAATCTGCGTCAACAGAGACTGCCGCTTGAATTTTGTTGAAAGTGACTCCAGGCCAACCAGCTTGGGTGGATACAGGGCCGATATCAATAGTATTTGACTGTGTATTGTATCGGATATAATTACCATCTTTGAAAAAGTAAATTAAATGGCTGGCAATATTCCTCCATAAAATAACAGCATCCAGATTAGAGTTGAATCCAGAGTAATTTCCGGTAGTTCCCCACCTGGCTGAAATCGTTTTCTTACTAATTGTGTGTGAACTAACGGTATAATCAATACAATCGCGACCTTTAAAGAAACAAACAACATCTCGTTTTGTATCGACCCATTCTGTGGCAGCATCTATCCCATTTTCGAATTCGGTGCCTTTCAATCCGGGCCATCCTTCTGTAATAAGTTTGGGTCCATCAGTTACCTTAGCTTTTGCGATATCGAATTTAACATATTGCGAGCCTTTAAAAAAATATAAATAACCATTTAAATTAATCACATCGTCAATATGTCGTTGAAACTCGATAGGAAGTTATGCCAATCGTTGCTGATAGGTTGAGGATAGTTAATGTCTGGTTTTTTTAATATCTCATTAAATTTGGCGTTATCTGCATTAAGGAATAAATAGACACTTGAGTTCATTAATGTATATCCTTCATGGTTTTTGAGTTTTTTATTAATTTTTCATATTTGTTAAATTTCCTGTTCATAGATAAAGAATAGCAATAATGATATTAAGACTATTTGGTGAAACAGAAAAATTTACACTATAAAAATTAATGGAAAAGATAGGTTGTGGCAATATTATATATTAATAGATTGTTTACTGATTTAATGATGTTGTTTGTTTTCAAAAATATAAATATATACTAGGGGATAATATTCATATTATATACCCGTCATCTTTCAAGTTGCCTCTTTGTTGGCTGCACTCACTCACCCCGGTCACATAGTTATCTATGCTCCCGGGGATTCGTTCCTTTGCCGTCGCGATGCATCTTGAAATCCATTGGGTATATAGTTAAGATGAAAAACACTATTTTTTGTTTTATTTTTTTGTTTTAACAATAACATATTAAAAATATATTAAATTGATGATGTTTTTATATAAAAAGCGGTATAATACCGCTTTAATTTATTGATGATTTTTTAGTGAAATTAACAGGGTGTTTTTAACTAATTCACCAGAGGCCAATTCAATACGACTACGCTGTCGTTGTAATTATTATTGGAATCATTTTCGGCGCCGATAATAACTGAACCGGGTTTGCCATCAAGAGTATTATAGGAATAACGGAGTTTGCAGGGTTTGCCATCCCCTGTAATTTCAATACAGATTTTACCTGTACCGGATGTATAGGCTTTATTCTCTGTTCCTTTGCCGGTTAATGTATCGACCAGAAGATCGTCAATATGCACTTTTACCGTTTGTTGATGGATAGTTGTATTCGTATAAGCTATCAGACCAAATCGAATACTTTGAGGTACCTGGAAGCAATATTTACCGCCGTCACTAGTGCCGCATTCTCCAGCGCAATTGGAGGGTTTGGTAACCGGGAGACAAGGATCTTTAACTTGTGTCATTTTCCACAGGCCGGTATAGGGCTTACGAAGGTTATTCGCGGAAGTATATACATGACATACTGTTTCAGGGATTCCAACCCAACCATTGGTATCAAGAAAGCCTCGGGTTCCCCAACGGTTATATAGCGTAATACTTTCATCTTCTTTGATTTTTCCATCAATAGATGGCATGTCAGAATAAATAATCCACTCTAAGGTTTCTTGGCGAATGTTTTTATCTGATGTATGTATCGGGTATATTTCGCCTTCTGGAACCTGTTGATTTGAGGATTGATAATGTCCTAAGTAGCCGCCATCGCATTGATAAAGATTATGCAGCAAAATAGTATCATTGTTAATGACTTCACTGCCGATAGGCTTGCCCGTTCCTGATTCAATTCGCCAGAATGTTCCTGCCGCAGTGGTGGTTATCACAGTATATTTTCCATCTGAAATACCACTTGTTCCATATACACTAAGATATCCACCATCCCAGTTTCTGAAACTATTTAATATTTTTACGGTATCGCCATATTTAAGTATATTCGCCATAATTTCTCCGAAAAGTCAGCTATTTATTTATCATTGCTGATATATTATTTAGTTTGCGATATTCCTATCGTGGTATGTAGCAATTAAGTGGCATAATGCCGCTTTAATTTATTGATAATTCTTATTTTTACCGGAGGTAGAATTTACTCCAGCGGCCAATTTAATACCACTACGCTATCGTTGTAATTATTGTTAACACCACTTTCAGCGCCGATAGTCATTGTTCCCGGTTTTCCATCAAGAGTATTATAGGAATAACGGAGTTTGCAGGGTTTACCATCTCCTGTAATCTCAATACAGACTTTCCCAGTACCTGATGTATAGGTTCTAACGCCAGCGATATTATCTGCTCCTTGTTTGGTTAATGTATCTACCAGTAGGTCATCGATATATACTTTTATGGTTTGTTGGTGAATATACGTATTCACGTAAGCTGTCAGACCAAATCGGATACTTTGAGGTAACTGGAAGCAATGTTTACCAGTGTCATTGATACCGCATTCTCCGCCACAATTGGAGGGTTTATTCGGAGAGCAAGGATCGTTGACTTTTTCTATTCTCCACAGGCCGGTGCCACGCAGGCGTTGAGCCGCGCCAGAAGAAAATACTTGATATTTCGAATTTACTAAGGTGGCGTCGCCATGTATATCAAGGAATCCCCTTAGTTCATATTGGCTAAAGAAAGCGAAAACCCCCTCTTCTGTTATTCTGCCATCTTGAGAAATGGCTTGTTGATTAATAGACCATAACATTGCTGCTTTAGTATGGATGTTGATATCTGATGTGTTAACCCGATAAAGCTCCGGCGGCGCCTCACTCCCCGTTCTTTCATAGCATGATAAGTAACCGCCATCGCATTGATAAAGATTATGGAGTAAGATAACTTCATTATTTATTATCTCACTGCCTATCGGTTTTCCGGTGCCTGACTCTATTCGCCATATTCCTCCAGCATTAGAAAAAGAGGGAACGACAGTGACTACCTTATGTTTTGCGCCGGGCCTGTTATCATCTCCATATACACTAAGATATCCTCCTTCCCAGTTTTGATATCTATTTAGTAGTTTTATGGTATCGCCATATCTAAGTATATTATCCATATATCTCTCCAGAGTATTTGTTATTTATTTCTCATCATTGATATATCCCTGATTTCATCATGCTACTATTGCATAATCTTTTAAATTGCTTCAGGGATCAGCAAGGTATTTTGCTTTTTATGATTCTTAATAGAGATAGTAATCCCACCAATAGAGTATCAATCATAAGATGATTGGAGAAAGGCCGAGCATTTGTGACTTACTCCTAACAATGAATGGGACCCAGAAATTGCCATTACTTGATGATTCTGTTTTGCTGCTATCAGCGCCACATCAAGCTTGGCTATGCCAGACGCTCACGGTGATGATACACGGCGCTTTTTTTTGCTCTGTATGTGATGTAAATTGCTTACTACGTCGATGAAATTTAAGCCAACAGGAATTGAAACTCATAATGTCTAAGTTAATTGGAAATAATCAGGTAGTTGGAACTAATAATATAGTTGTTATTGCGATGGTTGTTGCATTAGTTCAATTTATTAATGCATTAGAGTACATGATGGTAACTCCGCTTTTTGTTTATATGTCGAAAGATTTTCACATGCCGGTTACGATGGCGGGAGTTATAGCGGGTGTTTATGTTTTTTCCTCAGTATTTTCTGGCCTGACATCCTTTTTCTTTATTGATCGCTTTAATAAAAGAAAGGTTCTCATTTTAAATACACTGTTTCTCGGCCTGATTACGTTCCTGACGATTTTCTCTTCGGAACCATATCAACTTATTCTGCTACGTATCATTGCCGGTCTGTTTGGTGGTGTGACATTGGGAGTAGGTATTGGGATCTTACTGAATAATTCTCCAGAAAGTATGCGGGGAAGGGTGTTGGCAATTGCGTTTTCATCTTTTTCATTCGTTAGCATTTTAGGTATACCATTATGCTTATATTTGGCCGAGAGTTTTAACTGGAAAGTCTCCTTTTTATTGATCGTTATTTTATGCATAGTGAGTATACCTCTAATCCTCTTGTTTATTCCAGGAACAGAGAAAGTAAAAAATAGTCAGAACAAAATTGTGCTGACCAAAAAAATAACATTAGCTGGAATGGCAAGTGGCGTCAGTAATTTTAGTCCCTTCATGCTTATTCCGATACTTGCTCCGTTATTAACCAATGTGTTTTATGTCCCAGAAAATCAAATTTCATTGGTATTCTTTTGCGGCGGTATTGCGTCCTGGTTGGGCACTTATTTAACCGGAAAACTTTGCGATAGATATCCTCCTCAGAGAATTACTATTGCCGCAGCGACATTATTTATCGTCAATATCTTTCTAGGATTGACGGGAAAAGTAGATGGATACGTTTTCTTCTCACTTTTTATGTTCGCAACTTATGTGCAGGTGATGGCGGCAAACGTGCTCGCTTCTTATGCCTCGACGCCTGAAAATCGTGCGGGTTTTGGCGCCCTCCAGATGGCATTTTCCAATTTGGGCGCTGGTGTGGTGTTTTTCTTCTCCTCTATCTTCTTAGACGGTAAGGAAATTATTGCTGAGAATGTGCGACCTATTTTCATATTGACTATGGTTAGCGCCCTGATATTACCTATATATGTAATGAAATTAGCTCAAGTGATGAAAAGAGGGACGAAAAATTTAATGAATAATGCTTAGCGTAACAGTTAAGGGAAAATAACGATAGATATGTGATCTAGCCTTAATGGTAAAATAGCGATTTTGCGCTATATTTGAATTTAAGGCTAATCATTGATATAAGAAGACTAGCGTGATTAGTAAGAGTTAAATGTTGTTTGAAGTGTAATGTTACCGGAGGAAATTAATGTTATAAGGATAATTTTGGTCAATGCTGGATGACAGTGTGCGAAAGGATGAAGTTATTATAAATCCTATCATAATTATATTGAACTTATTAATTGATATAGGTGAATAAAATGGAAAGAAAATCGAATAACACTCATAATAAACCAGCCATTAATGTTATCGCGGGAGTGACAAATATTAAATCTATTTATAATAAAATGCCTTGTAAAGTTGTCGTTGAACATGGCTATGTCGCCAGGAAAAACTTTTCTGTGGAGAAGATGTCTGAATGGCATGGCGATTTATGGGCTCCCTGGATAGGTGATAAATATGAACCTAATAAAGCAATTCATATTTATACTGAGAAGGGATTGAGGTCTGAACTCAGATTTAATATTTGGATATTTCAGGATTATTGGAATCCACCAAATGAAAATGCGGTTAAATATTCCATAAATAGGGAGTTTAGTTACGATGATGCATTAGAGATTCCTGGTAATAATCGAGGTGGTGGAAATAAAATCCTAACGTTAGAGTTTAATGATAATAATATTAATCTAGAAATGGTATAGCGTTATGAGTGAATATAGCGGATAACGTTCTGTATCAATAGAAATGAGAGCATTTCTTCGCGTGTTGTTCAGTATTTTAATTTCCCTATTGATAGTTCACTTGGCTTACTATCAAGTAAGTTTTTATTCGAACTAATAATTAACTTATCGAAATGCTGATACGCGTAGAAATCGTTTATCTCTCTAATAACTATCTACGCACTATTTACCTTATTAAACGATTTCATTTACCTATTATTGTAATAAAGAATCAATCTTAATACGCTTTTTGATGGATAACGCCATATGAGGAATAATGTAATTAATAATCAATATCATTTAGGGAAAAAGATTAAATAAAGTCGTGAAACAATAATAACAATTATTCGATATTTATCGCTTATTTTTACTGATTATTACATATTGTTACAATTTGAAACAAATTAAGGGTTAAAAATAGTAACAATTATAATTAGTTATAAAATGTCATTAAGAATTTTCTAGATTTCATTTATTTTTATTTAATTCTGTCTTGTTTAACTTCTGTTGATGTTGTCCCTTTTATTATCTATATAAGATTAATTTTTTCTTTGTTGGATGTTTTACTGCTGTAATTCTGTATTAGGATGCGTATTAAGTTGTGGTTATTTTGCATGGGTCGATTTTGTTAGAGAGTTCGTCAATTCAGATGCCATTATTCGTTCCCTCATAATTTGTGTGTCCGTTTAATTATCGATTCATAACTATCTGATAAAGCATGTTATTTCAGGAAATTATCATGCCATGACCATGATATTTTTATTCTGTTTTTGGTAGTAAGAAAGGAGTCATCAAGGACCCTAAGTTTTCAAAATGAAGTTCCTAAGGTGCGTATTAATATTAAATTGGATCTACATACTGGCGGTGCATTGTCACATTATTTTTCACAAGATTTTAAGTAAAGGTATTTGAATGACTGTACAAGAGCAGGCTACATCTTCTGTAGCGACGACCAACCATCGTGCAGGTGGGGTTTACCCGTCTTTGTTTGAGAAAATCAATTTACGTCCGGTGGAGCGATTGAGTGGTATTGCGTGCTTCCATAACAGTGAGGCATTACTGGGTGTGACGGAAGATGAACGGGTGACCGTGGCGGTTAGCGTTCTTCTCGATCTGCTGAAAGACTCCACTGAAAAAGTTGAACAGTTGGATAAAGCATTGCTGGATTTTGAGATCGGCAAATTGGATCGCAAAATTGGCCGCCAACTGGATGTGGTGATACATCAACCCGGATTTCAGCAAATAGAATCTGCCTGGCGAGGTTTGAAATTCTTGGTTGATCGAACAGATCTCGGTCAGAACGTCAAAATTGACGTGTTGGATGTAGCTAAGGATGATTTGCGGCAAGATTTTGACGATGCGCCGGAAATTGTTCAGAGCGGTTTCTATCGCCATTCTTACATTCAGGAATATGACACACCGGGCAGCGAACCGATTGGCGCAGTGATTGCCGACTATGAATTTAGCGCCGAATCGCAAGATATCGCTTTATTGCGCAACATTGCCAAAGTTGCGGCAGCGTCGCATATGCCATTTATTACTGCCGTTGCGCCAGCCTTTTTTGGCAAAAAGAGCATGGATGAAGTGGCGGTGATGAAAGATATTGGTCACTATTTTGAACGCGCTGAATACACCCAGTGGAGATCTTTCCGCGACAGCGAAGATGCCCGTTATATTGGCCTCACCTTTCCAAGAGTGTTGGGGCGTCTGCCATATGGCCCGGAGAGTGTGCCGGTGCGAACGTTTAATTATATCGAAAACGTAAGTGGGCCGGATCGCAGTAAATATTTGTGGACCAATGCCGCTTTTGCTTTTGCCGCCAATATGGTCAGGAGTTTTGTCAAAAATGGCTGGTGTGTGCAGATCCGCGGTCCACAAGCGGGTGGCGCTGTCACCGATTTACCGACCCCTCTCTATGATTTGGGTGCCTGTTATCAGACTAAGATCCCATCAGAAGTGCTGATCCCGGAAACCCGTGAATTTGAATTTGCCAATTTGGGTTTTATTCCGCTCTCTTACTACAAAAATCGCAATTATGCCTGCTTCTTTTCTGCTCACTCCACGCAGAAGCCCGCCGTGTATGACACTGGCGAAGCCACGGCCAACAGTCGTATTAATGCGCGTCTGCCTTATATCTTCCTGCTATCGCGCATTGCCCATTATTTAAAACTGATCCAGCGGGAAAACATTGGCACGACTAAAGATCGGCGTCTGCTCGAAATTGAACTGAATAGTTGGATCAACACACTGGTCACGGAGATGAATGATCCCACTGACGACATGCAGGCATCTCATCCGCTGCGTGAAGCACAGGTGGTGGTTGAAGACATTGATGACAATCCGGGGTTCTTCCGCGTCAAACTGTATGCGGTGCCGCACTTTCAGGTGGAAGGGATTGACGTCAATTTATCTCTGGTTTCTCAGATGCCGAAAGCGAAATCGTAATTATTTTATTGGGAGTTATGATGAAAATTCTACGTCCTCTCTGGATTGAAGACGCCTTTTTAGCCCCTCAACAATTTCAGCAACAAGCGCGTTGGGAGGCGCTGACTAACAACTGTATTGCCCATCTGGGGCTGATTCATCCCTGGGGAGTCCTTGATATTCGGTTTGATCAGGAGGCTCTGCGCTTAAACCGCCTGAAAGTTCAGCATCTTAAGGTTCGTTTACAGGATGGGACGCTGATTGATACCGATTATGCTGACAATCTGCCCGCGGCCTGTGATTTACAGCAGGCGGCGTCGGAGGATATGCGCTCTGTTGAAGTATTGCTGGCGTTACCGCTGGAGCATGCCAATGGCGGCAATTGCCGCCAGAGTAGTGAAAGCGTAGGGCCGGGGCAACCGCCGCTACGTTATCAGCAAGAGTGGATTGAGATACAGGATAAGTACGGCGATGGGCGTGAATCCATTGCGGTTGAACGCCATGCAATTTCCCTACGCTTTCAGCATGACCAGAATGAGGCTTATCTAACATGCCCGTTAGCGCGTTTGGTGCGTGACGGGCAAAGCGGTTGGATGCTGGATGATCGTTTCGTTCCGCCATTGCTCTCTTTTGCTGCTCATCCTCCATTGCTGGAGCAGCTTGATCTGCTGTTGACTCAGCTACGTGCTAAGCGTACCCGTTTGATGGGAATGCGTCGTGAAAGCCACCAACGCATGGCAGATTTTGCGGTCGCGGATGTGTCGCTGTTCTGGTTGCTGAATGCGCTTAACAGCTATGAACCGGTGTTGAATAATTTTAACGCCGCGCCCGCACTGCACCCGGAAATTATCTACCGTGAACTGGTGAAATTAGCAGGCGCATTGCTGACGTTCTCATTGGAGAGCGATCTTGATGCGATCCCTGATTATCAACACAACCAACTAAGTGACGTTTTCCCGCCGTTGATCCGGCTTATCAGTACATTACTTGAAGCGAGTCTGCCATCAAGGGTGATTTCGATTGAACTGGAAATGGTACGTGAAAATCAATGGAGAGCCTCACTTCATGATAGGCGATTGTGTGAAGAGGCCGATTTCTATCTCTCTGTGCGATCGTCAATGCCGGCGCATCTGTTGCAAACCCAGTTTCCGCAACTGTGTAAAGTGGGGGCGCCTGATGATGTTGAGCGGCTGATTAACCTGTCATTGAGCGGCATTCCTTTACATCCACTCAGCCATGTACCGGCGGCGATCCCGTTGCGGCTGGAAAACCAATATTTTGCTTTCGATCTGAATAACCCGATGGCAAAAGCCATGTTGGAGGCGGGAAGTTGCGCCTTCTATGTGCCCGGTACCTTGTCGGGCGTTCAGTTAGAACTGTTTGCGGTATTACGTTCATGAATAAAGAGATCTTAATTGATGACCTGATGCTTGACATTGGGATGTTAGTGATTGCGCTAAAAAGTGGTGATAAATCGCTGCACGGTGAGGCGTTATATCAAAAAGGGGTTGAGTTGGTAGAAGAGGCACGGCAGCGATTAAGTACAAGTAGTATCAGCGAAGAAAATATGGCTCACATCATCTATGCCTTGTGTGCGTTGCTGGATGAAACCGTACTCAGACGCCCTGAGCGGGATAACGGCTATGAAACTTGGTCGAAAACGCCGTTGCAGACACGATTTTGCAATAGCAACCATGCGGGAGAACGGCTGTTTGAACGTATACGTCAAGTGCTGGATCAACCCCAACCTTCTCTGCTGGTATTAGCGGGTTTCCAGCGCGTATTGGCACTGGGCTTTCAGGGAGGCGATCGGGAAAAGATCTCTCAGGAACGCCAGTCATTACTGGATGTACTGACTGATCGTGCAGG
Source organism: Photorhabdus sp. P32 (assembly GCF_038085095.1). Taxonomy (NCBI): domain Bacteria; kingdom Pseudomonadati; phylum Pseudomonadota; class Gammaproteobacteria; order Enterobacterales; family Morganellaceae; genus Photorhabdus; species Photorhabdus sp. P32. Next base: position 42,452 of record NZ_JAZGJN010000267.1, read on the forward strand.
GGCGATGGCGGTGCAACCTCATCAGATGATACGTCCCCATGCAAACCATCATCGGGACCAATGTTGGCGTGCGCGATCTCCGTGGTTTTGGGGATGCTTGGCCGTAGCCGGAATAACTTTGGTGTGGTGCGGTCTGCGTCTCTACCTTCGGCAATATTTGTCTGTTGGATAAGGCTGAGGAGAGCAAATTGAGTTGCGTACTAAAACGAGCGCTGTGGCTTTTAGCTTGTGTTCTGGCGGCGCTGTTATGTCTGTTTTTCTTGCCGCTAGGGAATGTGTCTGTTGCATTGTGGTTGGCCGCGATCTTGATGGTAGCCGTGATTGCCTGGCGGCGGGTGGGACGTACCACACCTGAAATATCCCATCAGGACAATATTTGCCGTTTGTTGGCGGCATTACCTGCGGCCTCGTGGCGTCAGCCTGTGGTGCTAACCTGCGGAGATAGCGTGGCAACGCTGTTTGCGCAAGAGCCGATACGTCTCACGCCACAAGGCTGTTTTATCTGTGTGCCGAGACAAAGTGAGATGAGCGCACTGGTAGCAGCGGTTATTGCAGCCAGACCTGATTGGTGTAAGCAGATCAGCGTGTTATTGACACTCTTTCCTGAACAGCAACGAGATCACGCGGTGATGACGGCCAAGATCAGGGAATTTCGCTATCAGGTTGATCGTGTTACTCAACTGACCGCCCGTCATACACCGGTATTAATCGCAGGCTATCTTGATGGCGATACCAGCCCGTGGTTCGAGCTACAGGCAGACAGTCCGACAATGACAGTATGGGGAGAAAAACACGCCGCTGTTGGGATGAATATCTGGTTGACCGAAGGGGATGCGCAGCAACGCATTGCACATTTACAACAGGCGATTGTCGTGGCGGCATGGCAACGCTGGATGGTGGAAAACGTCTTGGGCGAATGCCTATCGCCGGAGTTGACCAGCCAGCCTTGTTACCCGATTGCAATGGCGTTGACGTTTTTGCCGCAAACGCCGCAGGCAAACAATTTGTGGACGAAATGGCTGGTCGATCGTACCACCTTACCCCGCATTAGCCACAGCATTGCTGAGGCGGTGAACGTATCGCCATTTCCCGATGCCATGTTACGCCTGTTGCCACATTATGTTGGTCATACACCGCACCGACGAGCGGTCATTTGGGGCATCGGCCTGTTGAGTGGGTTTGTCTGTCTGGCGTTGACCGCTAGTGCCTGGAACAACGTGCGCTTGTTGCGCCAGATACGCAGTGATTTACAGCATTATCAGGTAGTTGACGTGAAAGATAATAGCGCGAAAGTTCAGGCTTACCATCAACTTAAGCTTGATGCGACATTGCTGGAGAAATATCAACGTGACGGCGAACCGATTCGCTTAGGGTTGGGGCTTTATTTAGGCGATCGCCTTTATACGCCGCTGATGGATGTGATCAACCATGCGGTGTTACCGGTATCTCCGCCTCCCGTGCCAAAGAGCGGCAAGCCATTGCCGCAGACATTGAACCTGAGCAGCATGTCGCTGTTTGACGTTGGACAGTCACGTCTTAAGCCCGAAGCGGCCAAAGTATTGGTGAACGCATTGATCGACATTAAAGCTAAACCGGGCTGGATGGTGGTGATAACCGGTCATACTGATTCGACCGGCGATGCTGCAAAAAACAGCGTGCTATCACTGGCGCGGGCTAAGGCAGTGCGAGATTGGATATTACAAACCAGTGATGTATCACCGGCTTGCCTTGTCGTAAAAGGCGAAGGCGCGACGCGGCCGATCGCGACCAACACAACCGCTGCGGGGCGTGCGGTCAATCGTAGGGTTGAAATCAGTCTAATGCCGCCGAGCGTAGCCGCCTGCCAACCACCACCAAGAGAAACATGATCTTTGGGAACGCAATCAGATCTAACGCGCTAACAGGCTGCCATGCGTGGGTATGGCAACGCTTTTAATTCAGAGGATGAAGTATTTGTTAAACGAAGAACTGGCAGGGAAAACCTCGCCAGACAGATAAATTTTTACCTGAGAATGGGGGCATTTGTTGAGTGCCGCCTAACCTCTTAATGACAACTGGGACTTTAATATGGATACCGTATGTACTGCACTATTGTGCCGCTTAAATTCTTATTGCGCGCGGGCATTGGAAGCTGCCGCTGCATTTTGCCAGACACGAGCACATGCTGAAATCACTGTGGAGCACTGGTTGCTCAAGCTGCTTGAGGGCGGCGAAGGCGATATTACGGTGGTTGCTCGACGTTATGAGTGGGATATGGATGTGTTGTGGCAGTCGTTGCTGACGACGATTAACCGTTTGCCGCATAGCATTAATCAACGCCCACGGTTATCGAGCGACCTGTGTAGTTTGCTACAGGTTGCCTGGTGTGTCGCTTCTCTGGAAGAGGGTAATGAATCTATTCGCTCGGTACATCTTTTGCAGGTACTGCGTGGCCAACCGGCTTGGCTGCGTATCCATCATACTTGGCCGTTACTCAACCTGAATGTGACGCAACTACAACGTTTGCGCCCATTGCTGGATCAACAATCGGACGAACGCCCGGAGATACAGGTAGCGACGAGTCTGACGGCGGATGGATCAATCGCTGAAATTGAGGATAGCGACCCCGATAAATATGCGCTTAATCGCCAGCCATTATCATCGGCTTTGCAGAACGTATTGGACAAATTCACGTTGGATATCACAGCCAGAGCCGCAGAGGGGGTTATTGATCCGGTATTTGGTCGCGATAGCGAAATCCGCCAGATGATCGACATCCTATCGCGTCGGCGTAAAAACAACCCGATTTTGGTGGGAGAACCGGGAGTAGGGAAAACCGCGCTGGTGGAAGGATTGGCGCTGCGTATTGTTGCAGGCAATGTCCCCGACAGCCTAAAAACCGTCAGCGTGCGGATGCTGGATCTGGGCTTATTGCAGGCAGGAGCCGGGGTAAAAGGCGAATTTGAGCAGCGACTGAAAAACGTCATTGAAGCGGTACAACAGTCGCCTGCCCCCATTCTGCTATTTATTGATGAAGCGCACACGCTGATTGGTACCGGTAATCAGGCGGGGGGCGCTGACGCGGCTAACCTGCTAAAACCTGCGCTGGCCCGAGGGGAATTACGCACGATTGCCGCCACCACTTGGTCGGAATACAAACAGTATTTTGAACGGGACGCTGCACTGGAGCGGCGTTTTCAGACGATCAAAGTCGATGAACCGGACGATGAGACCGCTTGCCTGATGCTGCGTGGATTGAAAGCGCGTTACGCCCGCTATCATGGTGTACATATTCAGGAAGATGCCGTGAAAGCTGCGGTCACTTTATCTCGCCGTTATCTGACAGGGCGACAGCTTCCAGATAAAGCGGTAGACCTGCTGGATACCGCCAGCGCGCGAGTCAGGATGGGCTTGGATACGGTACCGGAGGCGTTGACGCAGCTTCAATCCCAATTGACTGCGCTTGAGATAGAACAACAGGCGATCTTGGAAGATATCGCACTGGGGCAAGGCCATCATTCAGACCGTTTGGCACAAATTGACATGCAGCGCCATGAACTGTGTCGACAACAACAACAGCGAGATAAACAGTATCAACAGGAAAAACAGCTCACGCAACAGTTGCTCGATGCCCGGCAGGACATCAGTCGGCAGCATGATATAGCCCTGTTGCGACAGCAACTGGCGACACTACAACAAGGGCAGCCGTTACTATCGTCGGATGTTGATGTGCGTTCGGTAGCAACAGTGATCGCTGATTGGACCGGCGTTCCATTAAGTAGCTTGTTGAAAGACGAACAGACCGGTTTGCTGCATTTGGAGCAGCATTTGGGGGAACGGGTTATTGGTCAGGGGGCGGCGCTACGGGAAATCGCCCAACGTTTACGTGCCGCTAAAACCGGATTGACGCCGGAACAGGGGCCATTGGGCGTATTCCTGTTGGTTGGGCCGAGCGGAGTAGGGAAAACCGAAACCGCGCTGGCATTGGCGGATAACCTGTTTGGCGGAGCGCGTTCGCTGATCACTATCAACCTATCGGAATATCAGGAACCGCATACCGTTTCTCAGCTTAAAGGTTCACCACCGGGTTATATCGGATATGGTCAGGGGGGGATCTTAACGGAAGCGGTACGTAAACGCCCGTATAGTGTGGTGTTGTTGGATGAAGTGGAAAAAGCCCATCGTGACGTCATTAACCTGTTCTATCAGGTATTTGATCGCGGCTTTATGCGTGATGGCGAAGGGCGTGAAATCGATTTTCGTCATACCGTGATTTTAATGACCTCAAATCTGGGCAGTGATCAACTGATGGCGTTATTGGCGCAACAACCTGATGCCTCGAATGCTATGTTGCATGAACTGTTACATCCGATGCTGCGTGATCACTTCCAGCCAGCTCTGTTGGCTCGCTTTCAGACCGTGATTTACCGCCCGTTACAGGCTGATGCGCTCAGACGCATTGTTGAAATCAAACTGGAGCAAGTCACTCGACGTCTTCATAGCCATTACGGCCTGACTTGCATGGTAGAAAGCAGCCTTTGCGACACTTTAGTTAATGCTTGTCTATTGCCGGACAGTGGAGCGCGTAATATCGACAGCCTGCTTAACCAGCAAATTTTACCGGTGCTCTCACAAGCGTTGTTGGAACGTCTGGCCCATCACAATAAACCTGCTGGCGTGACGTTGGGTTTTGACGAAGAAGAGGGGATCATCCTTGCGTTTACTGATACTGAACCGGTTGCTTCATTGGATATCGAGGAAAAACAAGTAATGGTTATACCCTATGGATTTCAAGGTGCATCGCGACGGCAAAGGAGTGAATCCCCGGGAGCATAGAGAACTATGTGACCGGGGTGAGCGAGTGCAGCCAACAAAGAGGCAACTTGAAAGATAACGGGTATAAATGAATTATACGAAACTGTGCATAGGGTTTTGCCCTAATGAAAAGGTATTAAAGAGATGAAAGCAAAAAATGTAACTGAAAAACGCAATTGGTTGGCACGTAAATGGAAATTGATGATTGTCTGGTTTACTCCTGTTTTCATCGTAGGTGCATTTATGATTGTCATGGGCGTAATGAAATCTTCGGAGCCCTATAAAAAAGCTTTATCGTTGGCACAAAGTAATCCTGTTGTGAAAAATATTTTAGGCCAGCCAATAGAAGCAGGCTGGTTTGTTTCTGGCAGTATTAACGATAGAGAAGCGGAATTGGACATTCCTATAACAGGAAATCGGTCTGGTGGTTCGGTGCATGTTGATGCAAATAAACATGCAGGACAGTGGCGATATAAAAATATTACTGTTCAACCAGATTCAAGTGGACGATTGATAGATTTACTGGTAGTCGATAATCCCATGAAATAAAGATTATGTTCTTTGTGGCGTGTTATTAAAACGTGCGTGAGCTGATTTAATTGAAAAGTAATGAGAATCATTCTTAAAAGAGAAAATTAAGCAACGTAGAGTCAATGATATTTTATTCTGAGTCATAAAATATTGTTTTCTCTATGTGGTTTTAGGTTATTTCAAAGGATTTCTATAAAGGCAAAAGTATGGGCTGGAATAACGCTATCATCGTAATCCTATGGCATTGGCTGGTTTCAGGCATGATTATTGTTTGCATCGGTATGACTTGCTATGTGTTCTGCTCTGGATACATCAGGCAGCAACAATGGCGGATAATTTTGGGTGTGGTGGGCTTAATATGGCTGGCCGCATTTGGGTTGCGGTTATATCTCTTGGGTGATCGGTTGGAGATATATCATTTTTGGCATCAAGAGCGACAATATATTGATAGAGTTATGCTAAATAATGCAATCTATTCTCATTCGCAGAATATAACTGAGAATCATTCTTTTTTTACGCATCGGTAACGTATGGATGATAGTGAATATTAATCATAAGATGGGTTTTTTATATTATTTAACCTATTGAAAATAATATAAAAATAGACTTTATTTCAATAAATTTGAAAGGAGTGAATATCGGAAGGGTAAATTGATTTCATATTATTTAAATCAATGCAATCTTTTTATATAAACAAATTAAATCCTGTTTATATTTGGTTTAAATAAGGTGAATTTTGCCGTTGATATTAAACATATTGTGCTATTTGATAAAAAAAGACTTGATCTTTATATTCACCCGCAGGGAGGATATAAATTATTCCATCACTCTATAGGTAGTTAATGAATCTATTAATTCGCGGGCAGATGACTGGCCTTCGCGATTATTGTTATTCTGGTTAGCTCTCAATTAAGCAGTACCGGCATCAATTGACTGTTCCCCGCATTTATCAGGGTTAACAACCGAGGATATATTCGGTTGGATTTTCGGTAGTTGAATTGACATAACCGCTTATGACGACAGGCACTTTATTAAAAAGTGGGGCGCCCTTTTCGCTGAGTGAACCGACCGCTTTATCTGATATCGGAGGAAAACTATTGATGGACAGAAAAATGCTGCGTGCCCGTCAGCTCCAGGCGAATAAACCCGTGTTGCCGGGCCATGCCCGTTACCGGCTTGAAATCCGGCGTTGCAAGGCCGCCTTAATTCGGAAAACCTGAAATAAATTGTGTGCAATACAGGAGATTTTATTGTGAATAACCTTGGCTGTAATTTTTGTACCCGCAAGGGGCTGCCTGTTTTACTGGTTCGTCCTGCCATTAAGGCGCAGGGTGATGGCGTGCCGGATTTGCCTGCGAGCATACCGATGCCGGTAGAGAGAAAAGGCGAAACCGGCTATACCACCCGTCTGCTGCGTGAAGGTTTTGTATATATCTGGGATGAGCTGGTTAATGGCTGGATAAATTATTACGTGACTGATGATGGGTATTATTATCCCCTGCCGGAAAATGGCAAAGTGCCTCCTCGCTTAGCCAGTGGTGAAATGAAACCGTGCATTGATGAGCCAAATGAGTTGGCGCGTGCTTCGCTGGTAACATTACCGGTGTTGCCGAAAGGGGTGGCAAACAAAGCCTTTTGGTTTGCTTGGTCGGCGGTGGAGTGGACGGACGCGGTACGTAAAAAGCATGAAGATCCGGCATACCGTGCGCGATATATGCAACGTTTTGATATGGAAACATGGCTAAATAGTGGAGAGGGAGAAAATGCGCTGCCGTTTTCGTCACTGGCGGATAGCGTCGCGGAATACCACACGAGAATAGATACCAACCGGCGTATTGTTGATTACACCCGCTCTCACTGGAATGGGAAATCTCCGTTTGATAAGAATGATCTATGGTGGGCAGAGAGAGAGTTAATGCCAGACAAAGGGGTCATACTGTACCTGCCTGATCCGGTTGCTGTGGTGCAGGATATTACCGCGCTGGCGAATTACCGGTTAAAAACCCAGTTTCATGACAATCCACACTATATCCGGGGGATTGGGCTTTCGGCTTCTTTGAGTACGCTGAAAGAGGCGGTGTGCCGGCAGTTTGAGCGGGATCAGCTAACTAAAGACGAAACTGAGGAGAATGAAGTCCGGTATGGCGGCTTTGATGGTGAATATTATATTCCTGGCTCTGAAAGGCGAGCGGATACCACGCATTACTTAAATGATATGGCATTAAAGCCCTTGGTACAAAAGTATTGGGCGGATTACGAGAAGTACATTGACCGTGATAAAGAAAAAGCGTTTATGGACCGGTTCACCACCGATCTGACGCGGTATGACAATACCATTATCTCTCCGATGACCGAGATGTATCTGGACTGGATGAAAAGCCAGATTTTGTTGGACTATTTTGACCATAACTTTGATAGCACGGACGATTACAGCGGTGCGCTGTTTGTTCAGTCGGTTCATGATTGTGTTGCCGGCATGCAGGACAAACTGGGAGCCTCGCGTTATTTTCAAGAGCAGATGATGAGCGTCGCCATCACGCCGGATAATCTGCTGTTACGTGCGCTGGTGATGAACAGTGATAAAAGGATAGAGCGAACTCACGGCGTCTTAAAGACCGGTGGAGATTACGGCTCTCTCGCCTGGGATAAAATACCGGATGGACTTAAAGACATCGCTGAGCACTTCCATAAACCGGTTTCCCTCACGATGGAAAAGTACCTGAATGAACTGAGTAGCA